>DASQRI010000467.1:0-8752 GCA_035642975.1 Mycobacterium sp. | reverse complement strand
ATTCATTGGCCAAGGTGTCGAGACACTGCGCAACCCGAAGGTCACCCTCGAGGCGACAGAGCCCACGATGACGGCGTTACAAGCGCTGCCGGAACCTTTCGGAAGCAAGGTTCCGTCGGATCCCGCGACGGCGGCACGGATAAACGCGGCCGTGCAGGTCGGCGGTGGTCTCTTGCTGGCCACCGGCAAACTTCCCCGGATCGCGTCGGCGGCCCTGGCGTTCACGGTGATACCGGGCAGCCTTGGCGGACACCTGTTTTGGAATGAAAGCGATCCCGAACTCAAAACGCAGAAACGGCGCGACCTGCTCACCGACCTGAGCCTGCTGGGCGGGCTGATCATCGCGGCGGCCGACACCGCGGGTAAGCCTTCACTGGGATGGCGTGGTCGACGAGCGGCGGGCCGACTCTCCGAAGCGGTGTCTGCTGCGCTGCCGCTGAGCGGGTCTGACGACTCGGTGCTCGATTCCGAGCTGGCCGAGCGGATCGCCCACGGCCTGCAGGTCGGCGCCGAGCGGGGCCGCGAACTGGCCGGCACCGCCGCCGAACGGGGCGCCCCGGTGGTGGAGGCCGCCCGCAAGCGCGCGCGTAAGCGTGGCGCCGAGTTGGCGGAGACGGTGCGCGAACGCGGCGCCGAGTTGGCTGAAACCGCCCGCGAACGCGGTGCCGATTACGGTGAGCGGGCCCGGGAACGCAGTGCCGAACTCGCCGCTGAGCTCGCCGAAATCGCACGCGAGCGTGGCAGCGAACTTGGTGAGCGGGCCCGCGAGCGGGGAACCGAGCTCGCTGAGACCGCCCGCGAACGCGGTACCGAGCTGGCCGAGACCGCCCGCGACCGCGGCGGCGAACTGGCTCATCGTGGACGGGTCAAAGCTCGCCGTTGGCGCTGATCGGCGCCTGCTTACAAGATCACCCTGCTAGCCATCCGGCGCGGTAGATTGGCACCAACGCGCGGCTAGGAGCGAACCATGACATCAGCTGACTTCGACCCCAACTCGCCCCAGTACGGGTATCCGCCTGCGGGTTCGCCGCAGTGGTCGCACGCTCGACCCGGCGGCCTTTGGACGCGATTTTTTGCCCGGCTGATCGACGGCATCCTGGTGAACATCGTGGTCTTCTTGCTGTCGATTTTCCTGTTCGACCGGGACTACTGGTGGCTGGTGACCGGTCTGTTCTCCGGCGTGCTGATGTTCGGCTACTTCGTGTTGTTCGAAGTCACCCAGGGTGCCAGCCCGGGCAAGCGGCTGCTGGGATTGGCGGTGCACGGCCCAGGCGGTGCACCGAAACCGGATCTCACCCAGTCGGCTATCCGCAACTCGTTCACGTTGCTGGCGGTGGTGCCCTACCTCGGTCCCCTGCTGGCTTTCATCGCCTACGTCGTCATCGCGGTGACGATCAGCGGTAGTCCCACCAAGCAGGGCAAGCATGACGAGTTGGCCGGCGGCACCCAGGTGGTCAAGGTCTGACGAGACCGCGGCCGCCCGGCGCGGTTCATTATGGGTGTCGCTTGTTCAAATACTCGGAAAATGTGTCGACGATGGCCTCGACACTCTGCCCGACGTCGACGGCCATCCCCCGCTCGTCGGGTTCTAGCGGTTGCAGCGCGTCAAATTGGGACTTCAGCAACGACGACGGCATGAAGTGACCCGGCCTGTCGGCTTGCCGGCGGGCGATCAGTTCCGGTGAACCGGTCAGATGCAAGAACTCGACCCGCGGGGTGTGCGACCGCAACTGGTCGCGGTAGCTGCGCTTGAGCGCCGAGCAGCTCATCACGCCGCCGTCGTGATGGTCTGCCAGCCATCGCCCGACCGCGTCCAACCATGGATAGCGGTCATCGTCGGTGAGCGGTGTACCCGCGGCCATCTTGGCGACGTTCGCCTGCGGGTGAAAGGTGTCGGCGTCGGCAAACGGGACGCCGAGGTGGCGCGCCAGCGCCACCCCCACCGTTGATTTACCCGACCCCGAGACACCCATGACCACGACCGGTATGCCTGGCGAACAATGCTTTTCAGCGGACACGCGTTCCCGTCAGTGTGCTGGCAGATTACGGTTCCACTCCAGCCAGCCCACGCCAGTTCGCCCGTCGGCGGTGCTGACGGTGGCCCACACCCGAGGGAATTGGCTGACCCGCCCGTCGCGGGCGGCCAGCTGCACCGGCGCGTGTCCGCGCACTTCGGCGGTCGCCGTGATACCACCGGGATCGACCGCCAGCGTCGCGCTGACCGGTAATCCGTCGGCATCGAACGTCTGTCGGGGGGCGATGGTGTGCAACTCGGTGACCGTGCCGGCGCGGTCCTGGAGGTAGCCGACACCCACCGGCGGGACACCCGGTATCCGGATGTCCACCGCGTGCAGGTGCGTCCCGTCGTCGAGGTGCAGCGCAGTCCAGACCCAGTCCATGCCCCACCAATCCCGCACTCCCCAGGAGTGGTCCCGCTGACCCGGTACCGAGTCGACGGTGTAGCGATGGTCATCGATGGTCACGGTTCCTGAGACGACGCAAGGGATCTCGTAGCGCGTGGTCAGCCGGTACTGATAGGGCGTGCCGTCGGTGGTCCACTCCAGGTCGATCGCCACCTCGACCGGCGCTCCCCGTTCTGCCCGCAACAGCGCCGCCGGGTCGGGATAGGACTGACCGCGTCCACGCAGGACCATCCGGTAGGTGCGCAGCGGGTCACCGGCGGAGTGCGCGAAATCGATTGCACCCGTTTGCAATTTCCACCGGTCAGCGGGCAGCGGGACCTCGAAGTCGACAACCGCGACCGTGGGCAGGTCCGGTCCGCACAGCAGGGCATGCAGCCAGGCCGTCTGCTGGTTGGGGATCAGGCCGAGTCTTAGCCAGCCACCCAATCCGTTTGCGGAATCGGCGAAGTCGGCATACCAACTCTCGTTCCACAGCGGCTCACCGGTCGCGGTGTGGGCCGACTCGTCATCCGGCGACGGCCGTAGCGGCTCAATGGCCGTCGGTGCGGGCAAGGTTGCCAGTGCGTCGGTATCGAGCACATGCTCACAATGCCGTTGCAGCATGGTCATGAACATCGCGTCGCCACGTTCGGTGCGTTCCACCAGCATCGACGAGACGATGGCCATCATCACCCCGAAGAAACTCTGCCGGCGCACTCCTTCACGAACATCGGCAAGGCTGATCGGCGCTTCCGGCCCGAAAGCCGTGTGGTAACCGGCCAGTAGGGAGTCGTAGTGCTCGCGCCGATCGGCGGCCGGCAGCGCGCAACCGAGGAAGTAGGCCAAGTCGGTCAAGGCCGGGCCCCAGGTGACCGTCTGCCAATCGACCACCGTCAGGGGCCGTTCGGCGCCGGCGCTGCCGAACAGCATGTTGTCCAGTCGATAGTCGCCGTGTATCAGACCGTGGATCCGGTCCTCGGCGGCCTCCTCGGCCAGGTAGTCGTCGAATCCGCCGACCAGCAGTTCGCACACCATCCGGTGCTGCGGCGCGATCCGGTCGCCGTAGCGGTCGACGAAGCCGGCGTGCAGCGCAGTGATCAACGCTTGGTTGACGGGTGTGTCGCGGCGCAGCCACGGTGCGTCGGCGAGCGTGGCATCACCGAGCAGCGGACCCTGCAGGCGGGCCAGCTCGGTGACGGCGAGTTGGGCTTGCGCCGTTGTGGCGCCGCAGATTTCATCGCCGACAGCCGCCGGGTTCGCGTCGCCGAGCAAGACATCGAAGACGCCTGACGTTGTGTCGACCGCGGCGTGGTAGCACGGTGCCACCGGACCATGCAGCCGCGGCGCGAGATCGCGGTAGAAGCGGACTTCACGTTCGTAAAGGCCCAGCGTCACGCCGGTTTGGCGGCTCATCGGATCGGTGGCCGCGACCTTCAGCACCACCGAGTCCGGTCTGGCGCCTCGGGGTTGATCGTCGGCGTAGGTCAGCCCAACCCGATAACACTCGCTCATCTGACCCGTGCCGATGCGCTCGACGGCGAAATCGGCGACGATTCCGGCGTCAATGGCCGTCGTCAACCAGCCGGCGGTGAGGTCACCCGGTCGTTCGACGACGTTGTCGGGGTCGGTTTTCATGGCTCGTCCACGAAACCACATCCGCCGTCATCGCGCCAGCGAGAACCCCTGCCAGGCCAACCGGCGTTCGGGGTGCGGATCGAATTCCAGATGCGACTTGCGATCGAAAACCATCACAGCGCGGTCGGCGTCCGTGTAGGCCGGCCACTCGTCGCCGGGTTTGCCGGTGCGGCTGAATAACCGCCAGCGCCTTTGCACTTCGTTGGTGACCCGCAGCGCAGAGCGTCGATCAACGGGAGCGGTCAGCAATACCCCGAACTTGGTGCGGTAAACACCGAAGACCGCCAGCAGTTCGGTGGCATGGGTGGCGCCCAGCCCGGACCAGCGCAGCACCCGCGGTGCGTAGTCGTAGCGATAGAGGTATGCGGGTGCGTGTCTGCCATGGGCTTCGGCGACCTCCCATGCCGCGGAGCTGAAGGCGAAATCACCACCCAGTCGTATGCACGCGGACCGGTCCGGGTAATCGGGGTAAGCGCCGGTAATACGTTCCCGCGCTGCGGGACCCACCTCAGCCAGCAATGCTTCGATCATCGGCTCGGTCGTCGGCAGCAGTTGCAGAAAGCGGGTGAACAGACGCCCCTCTTCGGCGTTGGTACCCACGATGACCGGAACCCGGTGCGATTTGCCGCGCCGCATCGCATCGACCGGGTCCAGTGGCAGGTAGTCGTCGCCGAACACGGGACCGATCGGGAACGCGCCCAGCATGTCTCGCACACCGTCGTCGATCAGGCGGTTTTGCGCCGCCACCAATTCCGAGGGGGAAGCCTTCATCAGCGCGTGGGCGGCATCTTGCGTACGCGCACCCAATAGCGTCGCGAATCGTCGGGCGAACTTTGCCGCGACTTCACTTGACCGCGTCATCCCGCTCGCCGGGCTCTCTGAAATCGCCTGGGCGAAAAGCCCTTCAGCATCCGGCGCCGCCAGCAAGGCGACGACGGCATGCGCGCCGGCACTTTCACCGAAGACCGTGACGTTGTGCGGATCACCGCCGAAAGCCGCGATGTTGTCCCGGATCCAGCGCAGCGCCATCACCAGATCGCGCAGAAACAGATTGCTCTCGCACGTGACATCCCTCGTCGACAACGACGACAGATCAAGACAACCCAGCGCGCCGAGCCGATAGTTGACCGATACATACACACAGCCGCGGCGAGCCAGGCCCGCACCGTCGTAAATCGGCGTGGCCGAGCTGCCCAGGATGTAGCCGCCGCCGTGCACGAAGACCATGACGGGTAGCGATTCGGCGTCCGGCTGTTCCGGTGTGACGACATTGAGGGTGAGGCAATCCTCGCCCATCGGCTGGTACTTGCCGACGCCCATCACCGTGTAGCGGCGCTCTTGGGGTGCGCATTTGGTGAAGCCGTGGCAATACCGCACACCGGGCCACGGCTGCGCCGGCTGCGGCGCGCGAAACCTCAGCGCCCCAACCGGCGGCCGAGCGTACGGGATGGATCGCCAGCGGTTCACGCCGTCGCGGGTAAAGCCTTCGACGGTGCCGGCGGCCGTAGTCACGCGGACGGTGTGTTCGTGCATAACCTGACGGTAGCGAACCTCAGGGACCCACGCTCGGCAGATCGAGTTGTACGACCTGGATCTCCCCGCTGGTGCCGTCGACCTCGATCAGGGCTCCGGGCGACAGACGCCGGGTGGCGTCGTGCACATCCACGACACACGGGATGCCGAATTCGCGTGCCACCACGGCGGCATGCGACATCGGCCCACCGAGCTCCGTCACCACAGCGCCCGCGTAGGAGAAAGCGGCGGTGTAGCCGACGTCGGTGACCTCGGCGACCAGGATCTCTCCGGATTCCAGGTCGTCGATGGTTTCCGGCCGCACGATCCGGACCCGGCCGCGGACCCTTCCACCGCAGACACCGACGCCTTTGAGGGTCTGCCCGGGAGCAAGCACCGTCGCCTCGGCGTTGGCAGCCCGCCAGCCGCCGCTGAACACCGCGGGCGGCACAACGTCGGCCAGCCTGAGCTGTTCGGCACGCCGGCGGGCGACCAGCGCGGCCGGGTCAGCGGGTAGCGCGTCGAGTTCGTCGACCAGCAGATAGAACACGTCATCGGCGTCCTCGAGCACCCCTGAATTCGCCAGCCGGCGTCCGATCTCGCGAAGTAGGTTGCGCAGCAGCCAGATCGCGCGCACCATCCGGTCGCGCCGGACTTCGCGGTCGCGGAGTTGATGGGCGGCAAGCAGTGCCACCGGCCGAACGCGCAGCGGGATCGACGGCGGCGGCGTCTCCGGGCGGATCGGAGTGTCAAGCGATTTGGCCACCATGCGGGTCAGCATCTCGGGGTCGTCGGCGTAGCTGGACGACCGCATCTCCACCTCCGCGGGACCGCGGTGCCCGATCAGTTTCAGCTCGGCGAGGACGGCCGCGTGAAATTCCGGGGCTTGCGCGGCGAGATCGTCGAGGTGGTCGCCGGGACCGGCGAGAATGCGAGATACGTTCGGATCGCGTCGCGCGGCTTCGGCCAGCCGATAGATGGCGCTCAACGGTTGCGCGCTGGCCAACTCCTGACCGACCGGCAGCACCATGTCGCGGCCGTTGAGGCCGCGCAGGACCACGCTGACCGCGGCGAACGACATGAACGAGCCCATCGCCAGCACCCAGCCGTCGATCACGTAGTCGCGCGCCAGCAAAATCAGACTCTGCAATCGTCCGTCGGACAGCTGCGAAAGGTCGCCACCTGCAAGTGCTTCCAAGCGCTGGATGTCGTCGATGAAGTCGCGCGTGTCGCGAGCCGCGCCGGTGGTCAGGCCCACCAGGTTGGCCGCGAACACACCGAGGTTGCGAACGGTGCGCAGCGGCCCTCCGGCGCCGCCGGAGTCGCGTGGCAGCTGCTGCTCGCCGTGAACCGGCATGGCGGCCACACTCTGCCCGAAGAACTGGCTCTGCCGAATCACCGTCTCGGGCTTGACGAACGGCACCACCTCAGCCATGAGGTGCGCGGTCGTGATGGCCCCGTAGAGGCGGTGGCCGAAAACACCGATGGTGCGCGTCGCCATCTCGCGCTGGATCAATCCGCCGGGCCGTAATCGTTGAGCGATGATCGCGCCGCCCGCGCGCAGCCCTTTGACGGTCACCGACGCCGACGACGGCGAGAACGGACCCGGCAGCGCCTCCGACAGATTGGTGGCCAGGTACGTCGGGAATCGGGGGTCGATCGGCGTGTCGAATTCGCCGTTGCCGCCGTCCGGACCGACCAACACCGGGGAAACTCCATCGGCGGCCGGCGTGTCGACCGCCGGGATGTCCTGGACATGGGTGAGCCGCCACGGCAGCGACGTCGACCAGGCGCCGACGCTGATCCGGCCGCGCACAGCCAGCGCGGTGTCGTGGACACATTCCTGCGCCGTCCAGGCCGGGGTGACGTCCCATTTATCTTGCAGCAGTGTGGTATCCATGGCGGGAGCGTTCAGCAGCAGGTCCAGCTCAGCCGGCGAACTCAGCTGTCGAACCAGCTTGGCCAGCACCCCCGATCGCACCGTCGGACGCCCCAGGGCGTCGACTATCTCGCCGAACGTGGGCTCCCCGGACGCGGCAAGGTTCACGGGCCCGTTGTCGATGCCCGGATCAACGGCTGCGCGGGCGAAGACGCGGTGCGCGTCGTCGCTGTGCACGACCTGTACCCCGCGATCGGCGGACCCGGCGGGGAAAAGCGCCGACGCCAACACTCGTCGAACCCAGTTGTCCACACCCCGCCCGAAGATCGCGGCCGAACGGATCGCCACCCATTGCGCACCGCATGCCGCAACCATCTTTTCGACGCGGGCCTTATCCAGCCCGTAGGCCGAAACCGGATGCAGCGGGGCATCTTCCGACAGCGGCACGCCGCGATCGGTTCCGTAGACATGGGCCGAGGACGCCAGGACAATGCGGCGGGTACCACTTCGGGTCATCGCGTCGAGGACGTTGGCCGTCCCGCCGACGTTGATCTCGCGACTGTCCGGGTGATCAGCGGCCGGGTTGACCGCCCAGGCACAATGCACGACGACGTGGGCGCCGGAGACGGCTCGCCGTACCACGGCGGCGTCGCGAATATCGCCCCGCACGAAGCAAGCTTGGCTCGGCCAGCTTTCGGGGCGATGGCGGGCCAGACCGACCACGTCGTGGCCCTGGCTGAGCAGTCGCAGGACCACGCCGCGGCCGATCACTCCGCTGGCGCCGGTGACGGCGATCTTCACAGGCGAACCTCGTACCTCATCTGGCTAGTCGTCGTCGTCGAGGAACGCGGCATTGACCAGATCGTCGAGATCCATTGTGGCGATGTCGTTTTCCCTGGCCTGTCCGACGTCGGCGCCGGCGGCCTCATTGGCCAGGGTCAGCAGTAGATCCAGCACGCCGGCTTGCCGAAGGCGTTTGACCGGAATCGACGCCACGACCCGTTGAATCTCCGCCTCGCCGGGCGCAGCCTGCGGCGCCGCCTCGGTCGATGTGCCGACCAGTTCTTGGCGGAAGTAACCGGCCAGCGCCGCGGAGTTCGGATAGTCGAAGATCAAGGTCGGCGAAAGGGGCAGCCCGGTAGCGGCTTTCAACCGGTTGCGCATTTCGACCGCGGTCAGCGAGTCGAAGCCCAACTCCTGGAACGCCTTGTCCGGGTCGATGGACTCCGGAGTGCTGTTGCCCAGCACGGTCGCGATATGCGACCGCACCAGGTCCAGCAGCACCGCCTGCTGCTCGTCCTCGGCCAGGCCGTCAAGGCGTTGC
>DASQRI010000466.1:0-15168 GCA_035642975.1 Mycobacterium sp. | reverse complement strand
GCATTTGGGGCCGACGACGTATCTGGTCAACATGAGCGTGGAAAACATTGAGATGATGGTCGCGCGCAACCCCGACATGGCCGACCAGATGACGCCGCTGCTCGAGCGATTCCGGGTCATCGAACCGTGGCTCACCAATGGTCGGGCACACGCCCCGTTCTGGGAAATGCACGCCACCCGCCTGGACTAGGCGTCCCGAGACTTAAACGGTTGCGGGCGCGGGCGGCGTGTCGTCGCAACTGGTTAAGTGTCGGCGTTCTGTCACGCGGGGTAATTCGGCGGCGATGGCCGCGGCACCGACCGTGGTCACGAGCTGGTGGTCGGTGAAGCGCGCACCGGCGGTGAACAGCTCGGGAATTGCGTTGAGATCGACGGTCTTAGCGTTCCAGCCCTTGTTCACCGCGTCGGCGTAGCGAGCAATTAGTGTCTTGATGGATTCGACATCTTCGACATGCTGGATCCGCTGTCGCAGAGTTGATTTCGTCATCGTGTGACTCCGCGCGCATTGACCGGCCCGGTGCACGTCGCGACTTGCTCCAGCACATCGGCGAGTTCCTGCGTCGGGTCAGCCGGTGCGGTGATCCAGCGCGCGGCGATATAGCCGTCGGGCCGGATCAGGCTGGCGCCATTGGGTGCGACGCCATAGGCGGTCTGGAAGGTCGACGGCCCCAACACCTGCGCGGGGTCGATGGGAACGAAGGTGATCCCGGCGCCTGCCGCGTAGCGCCACCCGGAGTCCTGCGACAACAACATCCAGCCGCTCCCAAACAGGTCGAGCGTCGATGAGGTCTGTCCGTCGGCTTGGCGCAACACCAGATGCGGTGCGCGGGTACCGGGTTGGCCCGCCCATTGGTCGGGGCGCTGGGCCGGGGGCAGCTGGTCTGACGCACCCAAGACGGACGAAGAGTGGTAGAGCTGGCCGAGTTCCATGGCGATGTCGTCGATGACGTCGACGACGCGGGCTGGACCGTCGAGGCGCGCTTTGTAATCGGCGCGGGCGAAGATCTGGTCGTGGCGCAACCAGGCGATGGGGCGTCGTTCGGCTTCGTAGGTGTCGAGCAGGGCCGGTGCGGCCTCGCCGCGGAGTACTGTCGCCAGCTTCCAGGCCAGATTGTGGGCGTCTTCGATGCCGGTGTTGGCGCCGTAACCGCCTCGATTGGGCGGCAATTGGTGGGCGGCGTCTCCGACGAGGAATGCCCGGCCCGCGCGGAAGTGGTCGGCAATGAGGGCGGCGAGCTCCCATCGGCCGGTGGTGAGAAGCTCGACCGGCAAGTCGGCCAGACCGACTGCTTGGCGCACCACCGCGCGTTGCTGATCGGCGTCCCGATCGACGTCGTCGCTGACCATTAGCACCCACCGGCCGTCGGAATAGGTGGTGAGAAATGCTGCCAGATAGGGTTGTTCGATCTCGAATTGCACTATGCCCTGTTTCGGGCCCTTTTCCAGGTAGTGGTCGATGGGCGCCCGGAACAGGATGCTGCGCTGGATCGACAGCTGCCCTTGGCCGCCGCGCGCAATCCCCAGCGCTTCACGGGTCGGGCTGTGCGCACCGTCGGCCGCAACGAGGTATCGAGTCCGCATCCGATATGGGGCGCCCTGTCGCGGTCGCAGCGTGACGGTGACACCGTCGTCGTCTTGGGTGAAGTCCGTCATTTCGGTACCGAGTCGCAGGTCGGCTCGCAATGCCAGAGCCCGGCTGCGCAGGATGGGTTCGAGTCGGTCTTGGGCGATGGCGGTGGCTCGCTCGGGGGAGTACTCGAAGCGGGGCTGCTCGGCGTTGGCCGTCCACGGCTGCTCGGTCAGCCAGGTGCCGGCAAGGCTTTCCACCCGGGCCCGGCGCGGCGGCCGATGTCCCTGGGTGGTGCTGGCGGGAAGCTGGATTCCTGCGGCACGAAACAACTCCAGCGTCCGCGTGGTATAGCCGATCGCGCGGGGATGCGCCGAGCTGGTTGCATGCTTTTCCACCAAGACGACGGGCACCGCCAGCCGGGCGAGGAACACCGCGGCCGCCAGGCCCACCAGGCTGCCGCCGACCACCAGAACCGGAGTCGACTCGATGTCGTCTGCTCGCATCAAACCGACCAAATCACAACTCGATCAATAATACAATCTGATAAAGAAATTTAGTATCTAAAGATTTGCTATCCTGGGGTGATGAGCTCCCCATCCGGTGGGCGCCGAGAGCGCAAGAACGCGCAGACACGCGCGGCACTGGCCGAAGTGGCCCTGCGACTGTTTCTGGAGAAGGGCTACGACGCGGTCAGCGTCAAAGAAATCGCCGACGCCGTTGACATCTCGGTTCCGACGGTTTTCAACCATGTCCCTGACGGCAAGGAAGCGGTGATCTTTGACGACGGCACCGAACGCCGAGAGAGCTTGTTGGCCGCCGTGCGCGAGCGCCCCGCAGGCCAATCGGTGATGGCGGCGCTGCGGGAATTTATGTCCGGACGCGGACCGTTCGTCGCCGACCCCACCCCGGGGTTTCGCCGCCGGACCGAGCTGATCATGAACACCCCGGCGCTGCGCAACTATCAACGCAAGCTCTGGATCCGCTGCGAGCAGCCGCTGGCCGCGGCCATTGCCGCCGAAATCGATCGGGACGCAGACGATCTCACCGCGCGTGCCGCGGCCCGCTACATCCTGGAGATACCGCAATTCGTCGGCGACGAAGCCGATCCCCTCGACGCGCTCAATGTGGTGTTCGACCTGATCGAATATGGGTTGGCCGGTGCCGCCGGTCTCAGGACCCGGCCGGTACCAGCCGCAGGGAAATCGAGTTGATGCAGTAGCGCTGGTCGGTCGGCGTCGGATAGCCCTCGCCTTCAAAGACGTGACCGAGGTGGCTGTGGCAGTTGGCGCATAGCACTTCGGTGCGGATGGCGCCCATCGAGTGATCGGGCCGCAGGATCACCGCGTCGGAGTTGGCCGGGTCGAAGAATGACGGCCAGCCGCAATGGGATTCGAACTTCTCGGAGCTGCGGAACAGCTCGGCTCCGCAGGCCCGGCACTCGTAGACGCCAGTGGTCTTGGTGTCGGTGTACTCACCGGTGAATGGCCGCTCGGTGCCGGCGCGACGCAATACGTCGAACTCCTGCGGGTTGAGCTTCTTGCGCCACTCGTCATCGCTGAGCTGCACGCGCGGCTGAGGCACCGAAGTCATGCGCCACTCCTCCTCATCGCTTCGCTCTGCATCGTCGTCAGCGCGGTCATGCTTCCACGCTAGCGCGAGGTTGCCCGGCCGTCAGCCACGGCGGGTCGATGCCGTCGTCCAGCCGGTTTTCCGCCTTGGCATCCAGGTAGCGGAAGTACAGCACGGTGAACACCACGATCAGCAGCAGCGACCAGCCGTAGGTGATTTTCAGGTATTCCAGCGGCCGCCCGACGTACATCCAGTTGAGCAGCAGCCAGCGGTCCATGGTCAAGAACCCGTAGATGCCCAGCCACGCCGGCCAGTTGCGGATCACCGAATTGGGCAGCACCACCGTCATCAGGAATGGGAAGAGCATCATCGAGTAGTAGCCCTGGGCCAGTGACAGCACCAGCCACGACCACAGCAGCAGCACGCCCGAGGATGTGGTCAACCAGAACAGCGGGTCGCGGGTGCGGTAGTAGCGGTAGAGCAGCCACAAACTGCCAATGGCCAACAGTGTGAACAGGATTCGCAGGAACAAGATCAGCCAGGTCGGCAGTCCGAAGTAGACGCCGTTGCCTTCGATCGAGCTATTGAAGTAGTCGCGAACGCCCAGCATGTAGGGCAGGGTGCGGGTGACGAAGTCCAGTGGGTGGACGACCAGGGGCCAGGCGGCCAGATTGAACGCCACCGGCACCACGATGGCGGCCAGCACCGCGCGCCACTGCCGGTTCAGCAGCGGCAACAGCAGCAGCGGTAGCAGCGCGGGTTTGACCACCACTGTCAGACCGACCGCGATGCCGGCCCACCATTGGCGGCTGCTTCTGCCGTCCAAGAGCCACCGCAGGAACAACACCTCGAGCAGCAAGATCACGCCATTGATGTTGGTGAAAACCAGTGTGTTGGTGACGGATTCGGTGCAGAACATCGCCAGCAGAAGCGCCGGAGCCGCCACCGAAGTCAGGCTGAATTTGAACATTTTCAGCAGCACGTACCCGGCGAGGACGATCGCGGCGCTGTTGATCGCAATGAACAGGTAGCGAGACTCGGCGAACGGCAGATAGCCGAAGGGCGCCATGATCAGCGTGCCGCCGGGCGGGTACAGGTAGTGCGGGTCGACGTAGTCGAAATGCTCGTTGTAGATGTCCCAGCCGTGCCGGAAGTTCAGCACAGCGCGGTAGACCGGCTTGAAGTCGTCGGTGATGTTGCCGTTGGTGGTGACCACGATGGTGCGGTGGATCACCGCGAGGATGGCCACCGGCCAGAGCACCGAACGCAGCACGGTCGCAGTGCTCGGCGCGGCGGTGCGGGGAGCGAATGTGGCTTGCGCCCAGTCGCGCAGACCGCCACGAGGGGAGTCAACTGCCGTCACGAGCGCACCCTATACGGCGTGAAGGATCAGGCGGGACAGTAGGTGTCGGTGGCGGGCAGGGTGCCGCTGTCGAGGTAGCCGACCAGCGGGGGGACCGCGCAGGACGAGTAGATGCTGGCGCCGTGGCCGATTCCCTGCCACATCACCCGCTTGCTGGCCGCGGTGGCGTTGATGATGGTCGCGGCGGTGGCCGAGATGCCTTCGAACCCGACGATCGGATCGTTCTGCACGCCCATCAGCAGGACGTTGACCTTGAGGACTTTCGGTGACTGCGGCGGCGTCGTGCTCGGCCAGGACACGCACTTGACCAGATTGAGCGCGCCGACCGTGCCGAACTGCGGGTAGAGCTTTGCCCAGGCGACCACCAGTTCCCGAATCCGGTCGGGCGTGGGCCGGTTGAGCGCGTCACTGCACGAGTTGACGAACTGCCCGTCGGTGCTGGTGGTGGACTCCGCCCGGTTGATCAGGCCGGTCAGCAGATTGGTGTCACCGGAGCGGGCGTTGGCCAGTGCGGTGGCCAAATCGTTGGTGGTGCTGACGCGGTCGCCGGCCGGGAAGCCCAGCGCGACGCTGATCGCGTTGGCGACGGAAGCGACCGACGCACCCGCCGGGCCGTGGCCGCCGCGGGCATCGGCCAGCATCGAGCTCACGGCGCCTTTGGGATCGGGGCCCAGCGGGCAGTTCACCGCGGCGCATTGCGCGGCGAACGCGTCCAGCGCTGCCTGCTGGCCTTTGACCTGTTGCTCGGCGGCGGCTTCGGCGCCCACGCCCAGCGCGACCGGGGAGTCGAGCACCAGCCTGGCGACCCGGTCGGGATGCGAGCTGGCGTAGGACAACGCCACCTGGGCGCCGTTACCGATACCCATCAGCGCCAGCGCCGGCACGTCCCAAATGCTGCGCAGGCGCTCGATATCGGTGGCGGCGTGGGTGTTGTCGTAGGCGGAGGTACCCGGCGCGATGGTGTCGGTGCAGCTGGTGGTGGCGTTCTGCACGATGTCCGCGAGGTTCGCGACCGGATCGTTGCCGGCCGCGAACTGGGCCTGATCGCGGATCTCCTGACGATCGAACTGGTCGAGGCAGTCGATCGGGCTCGACGACCCTATGCCGCGGCGGTCGACGGCGACGATCGGGTGACTGCGCAGCACGTCCGCGCCGGCGCGCGCCAGCCATACCGGCAGTTGCAGCGACGACGGCAGGTCCGAGCCGGTAGTGAAGACCAGCGGGCCGGCGTCGGATGGCGTCTGCACTGATTGGGCACGCACCACGCCGATGCTCAACGTCCCGGCAGCACCGTTGACCGGGTCGAGGTCGGCGTCGTAGCTTGCGCAATCCAGCTTGACGCCAGGAGCGGCCGGGACTGCGGCGTCCCCGAACTCCCGCGACGTGCAGTCATGCCACGGCAACTCGTTCTTCGGCTTGGCGATCGGCGGCGGACCGCTGGGCGGTTTTGTCGTTGTTGCCTTTCCCTGGGGCCGGGCGCCGGCATTGGTGGCAAAGCGCGGATTGGCGGCCAAACCGGGTGCACAGCCGGCCAGCAACGCGGTCACCACGATCAGCGACGAGGTGATTGCGGCGTGCCGGCTCATGCGACCACAGTAGCCAGTGCTGTGGGGTGCTCAGGCCTTGACGTAGCGCGTGTAGAGGTAGCCATCGTCGTCGGTGAGGATGTGCGCGCAGCGCATCCCGGTCAGCACCTGGCCCGGGCCGGTGGCAATGCGGCGTGCCTGACCGCCGACCAGACTCGGCGCGATCGTCAGGCACAGTTCGTCAAGCAGCTCGCTTTCGACGAAGGAACTGAACAGCGTCGGACCGCCCTCGGTCAATACCCGATGCAGGCCACGATCGGCCAGCACCCCCAGCAGCGCGGCTTCGTCGACTCGGGCTGAGTCGTCGCTCGAGCAGTCGACCACGTCGGCCAAGCCGGCCAGTTCGCGCCGGGTCTGGTCGGCCGCCGCCGCGCAGGTGCACACCAGCGGCGGCACCTCGGTGCGGGTGAACACCGGCATATCCCGCTCCAGCCGGCCGGACTTGGTGACAATCGCCAACTGCGGGACTTCGCTTTGCCCGCAGGCCTGCCGGCGTTGCCGCTGGTCAACGTTTGGGCGTGCGCCGGCATAGCCCTCGGCTCGCACGGTGCCGGCGCCGACCAGGATCACGTCGGCGAGTCCCCGCAGCAGGCTGAACACCGCCCGGTCACCAGACCCGCCCAGCCGGCCCGTCGTGCCGCCGAAGGTTGCGCCGCCGTCGAGGCTGGCGATGAAGTTGGCACGAAGCCAGACGCCGTTGCGCTTGGCCGGGTAGCCGTAGAGCTCGGGCAGTTCGTCGCCGTCGAGGTCGCGGACCGAGCCGAGCAGTCGCAGCTGCAATCCGCCGGCGCGGTCAGCTGAAAGGTCAGCCATGCGCATGATTGCAACACGTCGGTAGGGTGCCTGAATGCACGGGGTTGCTCGTCTGGTCGACCGGCATCCCACGGTGTCACCCGAACGGCTGATCGCGCAGCTGACGCCGCCGCCGACCTTCGCCGACGCGAGCTTCGCGAACTATCACCCCAACCCGGCCGAGCCGACCCAGGCCGCCGCCGTCGCGGCCTGCCAACGGTTCTGCGGGCAGGCCGTCGAGCATCGCAGCGGCCGCAAGAGGCTTTTCGGCAGGCGAAAAGCGTTGCCGGGCATCGGGCTCTACCTCGACGGTGGTTTCGGTGTCGGCAAGACGCATCTGCTGGCCGCCGCCTACCACCAGCTGCCCGACGATGCGGCGCACCCCAAGGCGTTCGCGACCTTCATGGAACTGACCCAGCTGGCCGGGGTCTTCGGTTTCGTCGAATGCATTGACCTGCTGGCGGATTACACGCTGGTGTGCATCGACGAGTTCGAGCTGGACGACCCGGGCAACACCACACTGATCTCTCGGCTGCTGTCGCAACTTGTCGAGCAAGGCGTCTCGGTGGCCGCCACCTCTAACACGCTGCCCGAGCAGCTGGGCGAGGGAAGATTCGCCGCGCAAGATTTCCTGCGCGAAATCAACACGCTGGCAGCGATTTTCGATGTGGTGCGGATTGAAGGACCCGACTACCGGCACCGCGGCCTACCGCCCGCGCCAGAGCCACCATCGGCCGAAGAGGTCGCCGCGCGTGCCGCCACCGTGGCGCGAGCGACACTGGACGACTTCGACGCGTTGTGCGCCCATCTGGCCACCATGCATCCATCGCGATATCTGGCATTGCTCGAGGGCGTGTCGATCGTCTGTCTGACCGGCGTGCACACCATCGACGACCAGAGCGTGGCACTGCGGCTGGTGGCGCTGACCGATCGTCTCTACGACGCCGGCGTCCCGGTGCTGGCCTCGGGGGAGAAGTTGGACCACATCTTCAGCGAGGAGATGTTGGCCGGTGGCTTCCGCAAGAAGTACCTGCGGGCGACCTCGCGGCTGCTGGCGCTCAGCGCGGCCGTCAACGCTTAAGCCGCGTCGAATGGTCGGATCATCACGTAGTCGTTCTCGATGCCAGCGCCCAGCTGGAAGGTCCTGGTGCCGTTCACGGTGAAGCCGCATTTTTTGTAAAACTGTTGGGCGCGTTGATTGTTCTGATTGACGCCCAGCCATACGCAGCGGGCGCCCCATTCGGCGGCGGCCGCGAGCGCGGCATGCATCAACGCCGTCGACGCACCGGAGCCATGATTGTCTGGGAGCACGTACATCTTGGAGAGTTCCACGGCCGGTCGGGCGTGCACGGCCTGTTGCACCTGGGGATCGTCGCTGACACCGCGAATCAGCATGGCGTAACCGACAATCCGATCATGCTGGCTGGCGGTGAGTATCCGCCGTTGCGGATCGGTCAGATACTCGGCGAAGCGCATGTCGGAAAGGTTGGCGTCAATGAAAGACGCGATGTTGCTGGGTGTGACCGACGGGGGGCAGGCCAGCGGAAAGGTGCGTGCGGCGACCGCAGCCAACTCGGCGATGTCGACGGAATCCGCCGTGACGATCCGGACTACCGCCGAAGGAGACTGGGAGGCTAAAGGTTCCACTGCGCGAGGTGATAGCCCGTCTTCCGGTCCAGCAGAACAACGTTGGACACCGGATCGCGGTAGGCCTCCCAGTAGACGCCGCCGCGAACTATCGAGCCCGCGGGCGCGTTCGCCAGCGCGGCGTCCAGGGCGTCGGGTGCATCGGACGGGCGGGATTTGTAGGCGTCGGCGAACGGGGTGAGCCCGTCGAAGGTGAAATCGGTGGCCATTTGGTAGGGGTTTGGCACGCGGACCGCGTGGATGGCCACGTCCGCACGCACGACCGCGCTGTTCGGGAAGCTCTTGACCGGGATGCCGACGCGGTTATAGCCGAACCCCGGCGGCGGGTCGACGGGTTGGACACTGCTGACCGTGACGTCCGCGATGATCTTTCCGGTGTCGACGCGCAACGTGTCGCCAAGGTGACCGATCGGCGCGTCCCCGGCCGACGCGCGTGGAACGGCGACCAGCGTTGCGGCGAAGACGGTGACCAAAACAACCAGGCAGCGGCGCATGTTTCCTCCTCGGCGACCATCGCATGATGGCACACTGCAAGGCTCACGTCGTCAGGTTGTACAACGCTCAGCTCTTCTTGCCGGCCGTCAGTGATTCGAGCACAGCGGTCAGGTCGGCCTCGACGCGGTCCTTGTCGACGCCGGCCTGATGCAGCAGACCACTGCCGTCTTCCAGTTCGAGCAGGGCAAGCAAAAGGTGCTCGGTGCCAATGTAGTTGTGGCCCAAGCGAAGTGCTTGACGGAAGGTCAGCTCGAGCGCTTTGCGGGCAGCGCCGCTGAACGGGATCAGCTGCGGCAGGTTTTCCGCCGGCGGCGGCAGCGTGACCGCGGCACGAACCGATTCGGGGTCGACCCGTTGCGCCCGGAGCAGCTTGGTGACCAGCGCCTCGGGGTCGCTCAGCACGCCCAGCAGCAGGTGGTCGGGGGTGATCTCGCTGTTGCCGGCCTCGCGTGCTGCATTCTGGGCGGCGATGACGGTATTACGGGCCCGCGGCGTGAAGCGTTCGAAGCCGTCATTCGGGTCGAGAGTGGTGGTCTCGGCGCGCAGCACGAATCGCTTCTGGGCGGCCTGTTTGGTCACGCCCATGCTCTTGCCGATGTCGGTCCAGGAGGCTCCCGAACGGCGGGCGTGGTCGACGAAATGCCCGATCAAGTGGTCGGCGACGTCACCGAGATGCTCGGCCGCCAGCACCGCGTCGCTGAGCTGATCCAGCACATCGGCGTGCACCTGCTTGATCGCGTTGATCAGCTCATCGAGTCGGACGGGATGGGTGACGGGCGCCGGGGCAGGGGAAGAGTCAGCCATGTCGTCAACTGTAGGTTGACGGCATGGGCTCGTCAACCACAGGTTGACGCGAGTCCGCCGGCTCAGCCCTTCGAGTAGCCGCGGCGCACCGTGCGATCCAAGATGCCCAGCGATGCCCGCAGTGCGAGTTCGGAGATAACGGGGAAAATATCGGCCTCGCGCCACTTCTCGTCGATCTGCGACCAGTCGTAGAACGACGTGACGAGCGTGCCATCGCCCTGCGCGTCGGGTTCGAGCCGATAGCCGTAGATGTGACCGATCTGGGGTCGCAGCTGACCCAGGACGGTCCACGCGATCAGCTCGTCGGACTCGAATTCGCGGATGGTGACGGTGACGTCGTACTTGCCGAGTTGCGGATAGTCGTTGAGTGCTGCGCGGTCCATATGGACGACGAAGCTGTCACCGACTGCGGCAACCGACGCGCCTTCGGCGTCCTGCAACATTCCGGATGAGTCGATGGCGACGTGACCCTGCGGATCGCAGAGCACGGCGAAAATGTCTGCTGGCGGAGCCGCGATGCTGCGTTGGACTTCGATTCTTTCGGCCATTCGTCAGATCTTGGCAGGGCGACCGTTGCCATGTGGCATTTCGGCGCCGCTACGACCGCCACGACAATGGCGCCGGCGTGAGCGATGATGTTGCGATGCGACGTCTGCTGGTGCTACTCGGCATTGCCGCGACACTGGGATTGGGGGCGCCGGCCCATGCTGACCCGAACGTTATTGACCCGCACCTTGATGCCAGCTTCCTCGATTCGCTCACTAAAGCGGGCATCACCGTCAAAAGCGGTCCAGGCGCCGTCAAAGCCGGTAAGACGGCGTGCGGGATGATGGAGCAGGGTCAGCCCGAACTCGACGTCATCGCGCGCGTGACACGGGACAACCCGGGCTTGGAGACGACCAGGGCGGCACAGTTCACCGCGATAGCGGCCAGCGCCTACTGCCCGCAGTTCCTGCAACGCCCACCGGCGCCGCCGGGGGCGACGGCCACCCAACCCAATAAGGGGTGACGGTTGTGCGACGCCGATGCCGCTGAGCCATGATGGAGCAATGCGACGTCTCCTGGTGCTGCTCGGCGTTGCCGCGGCGCTGGGCTTGGGGGCGCCGGCGCAGGCCGACCCGACCAGTACCGCCCCAGGGGTCGACGCAAGCTTTCTTGATGCGCTCGAAAAGGCCGGCATCACGTTCAACAACGGAAGTAGCGCCGTCAACGCCGGAAAGACGGCGTGCGGGATGATGGACCAGGGTCAGCCCGAGCTCGACGTGATCCAGCACGTAACTGAGCAGAACCCGGGGATCAGCACCACCAGCGCCGCCAAATTCACCGCGATCGCTGCGAGCGCGTACTGCCCGCAGTACCTGCAACGCGCGAGTGACAATGGCGGCAGCCAGCCCCCGCCGGACCGGGCGGGAATATCGGGCGGACGGCGAGAGTAGCCAAACGGCTAACGGGGGTCAGTTGTGAAAGTCGGTTTGGCGGCGCAGGCGCTCCCATCCGACGTACCGCTGTCCTTGATCAAAGACGCATTCCTGCAAGGCACACACGACGAGATTGTCGACCAAGTTGCGGAGTGGCGCGACCATGGGCTGAGCTACCCGGTGTTCCTCAACTTGAGCACTCTGCAGCCGAGCCTTATGCGCGGCCTGGCTGCCGGCAACCCGTTCGCAAAGATGTTGCGGGGCGTTCGCAGGGTGTGAATCTGCTTGCTGCAGAAGCCGAATTGCGCCTCTAGATTCCGGACCAGACCCAATGCTGGCCGCCTTCGTCCCATCTTGGCTGCATTTGCTGCGCCCACGGTGGCGGGGGAGGCGGCGGCGGCACGTCCAGCGGTGCGTTCGGCGGCGCGTAATCCGGCCGAGGTGTCCACCACGCCGGCGCCGGCGGGGGCGGCTTGCACTCGTTGGTCCACACATTGCGCGACCAGTTGGGGTCGCATTGCTCGGCGCAATGCAATTGCGTGAGGTCGCATTGCGCCGAGCTGACTGGCGACGTCGCGACCGTCAAGGCCGCCAGCGGAATTGCTGCCATCGCGATAGTGGCGACACGGCGGCGAAAAAGTCTCGTCATTGGAGGCCTCTCGGTGCGACCCAGTGCCCGACTTCGGGCTTTGCTCAGCTTATGCCTTCGCAATCTCGGCCGTCAGTGCAATGTGTCCGGGCACAACTCATGCTGTGCGACCCGTCTCGACGTGGAAGGACGAGGACGAGCAACCAGCGCTGAGCGGTGTCATGAGCTTTGACTGAGGGTTGCATGTCCAGACGCCATCAGGTTCCGCAGCCCTCGCACGGTCACGTCGCGCTCACCTGCAGTTGTCCCGCGACGTGGCGCTCGAGACCGTCGCCCGCACGGTCATCGGCCGCGACGATTTGCGCGCAGGTGGCGGCCAACTGTGGGATGTCGGAGCAGTTTGCGGTCTGGTTGGTATTGTCAGTCACTCCGTCGGTTACTGGGCTGTTCGCTCGCGCATATGCCAGCGCGTCGGTGCTCAGCGGGACCCCGATTGTTTCGGTCGAATTGGCATTGACGACCAAATCCGAGCAACCGTCAGCTTGCCCGCCGCGACCGCAGCCACAACGGCATGGAAAGCCACCGTCCTCTGTGGTCCGGCACCGGGCCCGCTGTTGCGCAATCTGGCCAAAAGCTCGCGTGCGGCGGCTAGTACGAGACCGGTCCCTTTCTTTAGCGTTGGCCGAGTGATGGACGCGGACCCGGCACGGTGACGAGAACGGTTGGAAACCAACATGAAGTGGTCCGTACTCATCTGCTGGGTTTTGCTGGCAACCGTGTTTGTGCCCGCAGGCGTCGTACGTGCCGACACTTCCGACGATAGCTTTGTGAAAGCCCTTGCTGATCAAGGAGTTACGGGTGATCCGAGTCAGCTGATAACGGAAGGTCATACTGTCTGCGATGATGTCTCGGGCTCTCATCTAGCTACCAGCTTGCCCAAGTGGACTGATGTTCCGGCCCTGGGTCCCGTCATGGGAGACTTGCATCTATCGCTGTTTCAGGCGAAATTCTTCATCAGTGCCGCAGAAAGCGCGTACTGCCCTGAATTCCTTGGGCTGGGCCACTGAGGGAACCAGGGCCCCTGTCGGATCCGCGATATTGGCCCGGTGTCGATGTGGGAAGACCAGCAGCGGCACACGACTCACCGCCTTGCGGAGCCCAGTTCACCGGCACCACAAGGCGCGCAACACGTTTGCCGTTACAAGGTCCGGGTTCGGGAGGTGACGAGCCTGAATATCACCAACAGCAGCACCGCCCCGACTAGCGCGCCCAGGAATGCGTGCTTGATCGGCGGGTGGATATCGAACTGGTGCGGCGGGAACACGACGCTGCCTAGCGTGCCGCCGACATAGGCGCCGACGATGCCGAGTGCTGCTGTTGCGATCCAACCCATGGACTGTCTGCCTGGCACGACAGCTCGCGCGATCAGGCCGACGACGAGACCGAGAATGATCATCCAGATGATGTGTAAGACCATGACGAGTCTCCTCTGATAGCGAATGATGGCAGGATCGCCGGGGCGCCACGGCTGGCGGCTTCTCGGATACCGCGGTCAGCGTAATTCCAAACCTGAAGTTAGCTACTCGGTGAGGTCGACCACCGCGGACACCGTGGTGCGACTTCAACGATCACGGTGAAGGGTTCCACAGGAGAGTTGTGGCGGCCCGAACAATTAGTCAGACGCGGGGTACGGCTGACGGTTCCGCAGTCTGCAGGCAGCCGTGATCACGTCATGAGTCGGGCAGCCGTTCCTGCGTCGGTGGCCCGAGGTGCCATCGCTCGGTTTCGGCGTCCTGAGCGGCAAGGTCATAAATAACGCTGATGCAGGCGGCGGCTAGGACACTGCTAAGGATGATCTCTAGGAGGACTGTGGCCACGACGATTTTCTTTCGTTCGTTTGGTGTCTCTGCTTACACGGTTCTGGGGATAAGTCCCTGGCTTTGAATCCGTTTGGGTAAAAGTCGACCCGCCCGCAAGAGCTTGTGTTCGCTGGTACGACTGTCGAAAACACCAGCAGCGGACTACTGACGACCGTTGCACTGCTTCGCCCACGATCGAACAGTCGCCAGTACCCGACTCCGAGGGGCCATTCGAAAAGGAGAAGAAGTCATGGGACTTACGGGAAATCTCCCTCCAGGCGTGTTTGCGGTAAATTTGTGTTGCTTGGCCCTCCGCAACCCGCGGAAACAATTGTCAGCGCGGCGATGACGGTGGATGCCCTCCGCTGCATTACGGGATCATCCCTCGCTTCTTCGATCGTTATTGACTTGCCGCCCCTAGTGGGCGGGCTTGGAGTGCGTAGTCGAGCGAAGCCTGTGACCGCTGCGGATTTGCAGAAGCTCCTCTTTGAGGTGCTGTAGCAGTCGTGGCCGCTCTCTGGGTGGTTGCATTTAGTAATTGCGTAGGCAACTCCGGGGGCTGGGGCGGTTCGCCGGCTACAGCTTGGCGCGCTCGTCTAGCAGCTTGTCTATCCACGCGGTGGACGGCAGCCGGAGATCTGATGAGAGCTGTCGCCGATGGGCATGCGGTGCGAGAATGAGGGATGTCGAATAAGCGCACGCCCCCACGCCCCGAGGGTGCGCAAACCAACGCGGAGGAGTGGGCGCGATTCTTCGAACAATTTGGCCACGCCAAGGTTCGGCGCGGGGTTCGGCTCGTCTCGAAGCTGCCGTCGGCCCCGCGGTGCGAGGCCTGTGGCAACCCGTTCGCGGGCGTCGGCGGCTGGCTGATGCGACGGATGGACAAGAGCCCGTCGCGCAAGAATCCGCGGTGGTGCAAGGTGTGCTTCGAGGCGGCGCCCCAGGGTGGCATGACCCTGACCATCGGGGTGCTCTTCGCCGATGTCCGCAACTCAACCGCCCTCGCCGAGAGGCTGCCACCGCACGAGATGGCCGAACGCCTCAATCGCTTCTACTCCGAGCTCACGCAGGTGATCGTCCAGCACGGGATCGTCGACAAGCTCATCGGTGACGAAGTGATGGGCCTCTACCTTCCGCCCCTCACGTCCAACGGCCGCTACGTCGACGCGATGGTGAGTGACGCTCTAGCCATTCTGCGCACGCAGGGTCGCGGCTCGCGCAAGGGCCCGCCGCTCGAGGTGGGGATCGGCTTGGACGTCGGCCCGGCGTACGTCGGGATCGTCGGCGAGGGCGAGATCCGCGACTTCACCGCAATTGGCGACGTCGTGAACACCGCGTCGCGGCTCCAAGGCGTTGCGGCGGGGGGCGAGATCGTCATGCCCGAGACTGTCGCGCGCATCGCTGCCGTCGACGGGGGCGAGGTCGTCACGCTCGACCTCAAGGGCAAAGCCGAACCCGTAACGGCACGCCGGATCA
>DASQRI010000465.1:0-7444 GCA_035642975.1 Mycobacterium sp. | reverse complement strand
GCCGGCGGGGTGGCCCTTCACGCTCAGCGCCGGAGAGATCAACTGAAGCGAGCTGATTGGCAGCGGCTCGGAAGCGACGCCGACGACAACGAGCTCGCCTCGGGGACTGAGGCCACTTACCGCCTGCCCCATTGCCCGTGCGTTTCCCGCGGTCGCCAAGATTGCTGACACCCCGCCGAGCGCTCGCAGCGCCTTGCTGACACTTCCTGCGGTGGAGTCGATGTAGTGGTGGGCACCGAGTTGTCGCGCGTCTTCGGCCTTGGCCGCACCGCGCGCAATCGCGATAGTTTCGAAACCCATCGCATGTGCGAACTGGATACCGAGGTGTCCAAGGCCTCCGATGCCATGGATGGCAACGCGGTCACCAGCGACGGCTTTTGTTTCGCGAAGTGCGTGATAGACGGTGACGCCGGAGCAGCCCATCGGTGCGGCCTCGGTGAACGAGAGTTCGTCTGGTATCCGGGCGAGTGCAGTGGCGGGCACGGTCACCGACTGCGCATATCCACCCGGATAGTGCCAACTGGGCACCTGGCCGTTTTCGCAGTTGATGAGAAAGCCCTTGCGGCACTGAATGCATTTGTTACAGCACCCGCCAAAGAAGCCCGCGGCCACGCGGTCCCCGACTGCGAAATCGTCGACGTCCGAGCCCAATTCGGCGATCGTGCCGGCGATCTCGTGCCCGGGCGTCAGCGGCCAGGAGATCCCTGGGAATTCGCCGTTGACGAACGCGTGGTCGGTGCCGCACACGCCGCACGCCGCAACGTCGATGCGTACCTGGCCGCGTTCCGGTGACGTCGTTTCGACCTCGACGAGTTCCAAGGGACCGCCTGCAGACTTGACGTGAACTGCTTGATGACTAGCCACCACGGCCTTTCTCACCGATCTGGCGTGACGGTACGATCTCAGCGAGGTTGGCGCGCGACGGCTGTCGATAAGTCCGCGGGTTGTCGGGGCGCAAGCTATGACTGAACGTGTGGGAGTCCGGCGGGCAATCGTTCGCTACTTTTGCGCCTCGATTCTGATCTGGACACGGTGGTGCCTTCGCGCGGGCCCGGTGTAGTAGGAGGTCTACTAAGGGCTCTCGCAGGGCGGTCGCGTGTCGATTGGGTGTTGAACCCGACAAGTGCAGAAACCCCAGTCCCGCAGCGAACGTCGTGCTGGCGCGTAGGTTGGCGTCTGCCGGTCCGAACCCCGCGTCGAGGAATGCCTGGCGCATCTCTTCAACGACGCGTTGGTCCGCGGCGCGCACGCTTGCCGAGATTGTCGCGTCGCTGCGCGCCCATTCGCGCATCGCACGTTCCAACGTCCAGTGGCGCTTACTTGTGAGCGCAGATGTGATCTGCAACAGCCGCTGCCGCGGTGGCCGCCCGTGCAGCCCGGCGAACTGGGCGCGTTCCGCGTCGTGCAACTCGGCCCACGATTCGGCAAGTGCGGCGCGGTAGGCCTTCATGTTGCCAAATCGGCGGTGAAAATTGTGTGGCTTGACGCGTATTCGGCGGCATAGCTCGGGGATTGTGAGGGCCTTGGGGCCGCGCTCTGCGAGGATCGCGTAACCCGCTTGGAGCCAGTCGTCCCGGGACGGACGCCGCGGCTCCTTGGCGACATCCGGTCCGCGCTGTTGGATGTTGACCGTTGGACGATTGAGGGGCGCGCGGCCCGCCCAATCGCACTGATCGCTGGTGCCGAAAGTATTTGGTAGGGGTCCAATGTCGGTTTTGCGGGATGGCGGAGGCATTAGAACATGTACCCACCACTGCATACCAGGGTCTGCGCGCTGATGTAGTTGGACTCCGGGATGCACAACAGGTACACCGCGGCTGCCGCCTCGGCGGGTGTTCCGCCGCGACCCAAAGGGATCCCTTTCTCCAGGGATTGCATGACATCGGGGTTGACACCGACTTTGATCTCGGCGCCTTGGATGTTGATCGATCCTGTCCCTGCTGCGGCCTCGGTGAGGCGGGTGCGGATCAGCCCGAACGCGACGGAGTTGACGTTGACTTTGAACCGTCCCCACTCCTTGGCGAGCACCCGCGTCATCCCGTTAATTCCGGCTTTCGCTGAGCCGTAACCGATCTGGCCCGCGTTGCCGCCGACGCCGGCAAGTGACGAGATGTTCACGACCTTACGAAAGACCTCTCGGCCTTCTTCGGTTTCGGCCTTGTTGGCCTTCCGAATAAAGTCGGCGGCCGCCCGCAGAATGCGGAAGGGCGCGGTCATGTGGACGTCGATCATGGCGTACCACTGTTCATCTGTGGTCTTCTGGATGACGTTGTCCCAGGCGTAGCCAGCGTTGTTGACGATGATGTCGATACCGGAGAAGGATTCGAGGGCCGTGCCAACGAACCGGTCGCCGAAGTCACGGTCGGTGACATTTCCGACGCAAGCGACGGCGTCCGTGCCGATTTCGCGTAGATCTGTGACCGTGCCGTTGGCCACATCCGCGTCGAGGTCGTTGACGACGATGCGGGCGCCCTCGCTGGCGAGTTTCAGTGCGATCTCGCGTCCGATGCCCCGCCCTGATCCCGATATGAGGGCGACCTTTCCGTCAAGCTTGCTCATTTCGCACCCTTTCGAGCCGGCTTGTGGGACAGGAACTCCTGGACCTGCGCGGCAGTCTCTGCGGCGGAGAAAATGATGAAGAGATGTCCGTCGTCAAGTACGCGAAGTTGGGCGTCGGGGATCATGTGAGCCATCAAGCGGGCGTTAGGCAGCGTGATGACCGGATCGTCGTTGCCGGCCAGGATCAGGGTGGGCTGGCGCAAGAGCCGCAGCCAGGGCAGGCTCGACCATCCGGTGATCGCGACCTGTTGAAGAAGGTAGCCGAGCCAGCTGGTCCGCTGGAATTCGTCGATTAGCTGTGGGTTCGATCGGGCGCGCCCGCCGTAGATCTGACCGGCGATAGCGCGTCTGAACTCTGGATCGTTGTAGCGGCGCGGCGTCAAGAACTTGGTTAGCACCGACCACTTCGGGGGCACCATCACGAAACCGGGCGAGGTGGCGGCCAGGATGAGGCGACGGCACCGCCGTGGGTTCTGCACCGCGAACTGCTGTGCGATCGCGCCGCCCCAGGAGACCCCGAGCGTATCCACTTGGGTGTAGCCCAGTCTGGTTAGCAGCTGCGATGCGAGGATTGAGAGCATCCACAGCCGGTAGGGCACCAGCGCCGGGCTGGACTCGCCGGTTCCCGGCACGTCGAAGGTGATGACTTCGATGTCGGGAAGCGCGTCTGCGAACGGTGCCAGCATCTCCGCTCTGGCCCCGATCCCGTTGAAGATCAGCAACGGAATGCCTGGTGTGGAGCTCGGCCACACCAGGGTGCGCACCGTCATGCCGGCAACATGCACCTGCCGTATCTCCAGGGCTCGAGCGACCGGCTCGTGCCCGAAAACGTCATCGCTGCAAGGTGTCCTGCTCATATTCGCTCGTGCACGTAGGTTCCCGGCGCATCGCACAACGCGGGATGCGCGCTATCGCCTGCTATTTCGGGCGCCCTGACCAACTCTCCGGACCGCGCAGTGGTCCACTTGACGCAATGTGGCCACCAGCTGCCCGAATTCCGTTGTGAGCCCTCGAGCCAATCCGCGGGGCTCAGCGACAAGTCGTCGTTGGTGTTGAAGCTGGCCTTGGGGTTATCCGGAGGGCAGACGATCGTCTGGATGTGTCCACTATTACCGAGGATGAATTGAGCACGCGGCCCCAGGAGTTGCGCACTGCGGTAGACACCCTGCCAGATGCACAGATGATCGGTCTTCGCGCCGAGAACGTAACTGTCGAAACCGAGTTCGGAGAGATCGGCGATCGGGGTGCCGTGCACCTGCATGGCGCCGGTAGTCACGAACGGATTCTCCTCGACGAACTCGCTGAAATCGTGGTTGAACTGGGCCGTCATCCCGGTGCCGTCCTCGTTCCAGTACAGCACGTCGAACGCGGTCGGCGAGTTTCCCATCAGGTAGTTGTTGACCCAATAATTCCAGATCAGTTCGTTGGCCCGCAGCATCGCGAAGAGCAGGGTGAAGTCTCGTGCGCTCATCCGCCTCCTGCGCAAGGCTTTTCGGACCGGTTCGGGTGCCGCTGGACTATCTCTATCGATGAAGGCGCCGATGGCGGGCGCATCCGACATCGCCTGAGTGTCGAGCGGTGACACCACCAGCAGTAGCGAGTTGATTTTCCGTTGATCCGTCGCGGCGTGATAGCCGGCCAGGGAAACAGCCACCGGGCCTGCTCCGCATACCGCCCACATGTTGACGCTGTCGACTCCACGGATGGCGCAGGTGGTGTCGATCGCGGTGTCGATGGCGTTTTGGTAGTGCGCCATTCCCCAGTGGTCGTGGCGTTTTTGCGGGTTGCGCCACGCAACCATGAACACAGTCAAGCCGTTCTCGACGAAGTACTCGATGATGCTGCGTCCAGGCGCGAGATCGAAAATGTAGAACTTATTGACGATCGAGGGCACGATGAGGATTGGCAGTTGCCGCACTTTGGCGGTTTTGGGCGCGTATTGGATCAGTTCGAACATCTTTGTGCGCAACACCACTGATCCAGGCGAGCAGGCCAGGTTGCCGCCCACCTGAAATGCGGAGTCGTCCACCTGGGCGGGGATCGGTCGTCGCCGGCGGACATCCCCGAGAAGGTTGCGTCCGCCCCGTAACAGGCTGACCCCGTGGGTTTCCCGCGCTTTGCGCAACGCGGCAGGATTGCTGAGCAAGAAGTTGCTCGGCGCGATCGCATCCCCGATCTGGGAGATTAAGAAGCGGTTCCGTTCTGCCTGCCGAAGGTCGGTGCTTGAGGTCTCTGCGAAGCGCGTCATCGAGTTGTTCAGCGCGAGATAGCTTTGCAGCAGCGCAGCGAAGATCGGGTTGTCCTTCCAAGTGGGGTCGGTGAAGCGGCGGTCACCAGGTTTGGGTTCCAGATGGGCTTCGCCAGCCGCGAGCTGCCCGAGTGCGCCGAAAAAGCCCAACGATGCGCGCAGCAGTCCGGTGGGCTGACGAACAACCCCACTTGCCATGGTTCGGGCGGTGCCAAGCAGGTCGCCGGGGCGAAAGTCGCCCATGACTTGCTGGCCCAGCACGTTGTCGACGACACCGTCAGAGCTGGGTGCGCTGCCGTTGTGGCGAGCAGACTTTTTAGGAGTTCGAGGCGTCTGTGTTGTCATGCGGTGGCCACCTAGGTCGCGTTCAGGGTGTAATCGGTTGAGGTCGAGGCGAATTCGACGAAGTAGTCGATCGAGTCGGGGTTGGTCATCGCGTCTCGGCTCACCGCTTTGTCGATCGGCCAGCCCATCAGGATCTTGCGTACGGGTACCTCCATCTTCTTGCCTGTCAGCGTGTAGGGGATCTCGGCGACCTCGTACGTCTGATCGGGCACGTGCCGCGGGCTGCAGTCCTCGCGGAGCCGACGCGACAGCCGTTTGCGAACCTCGTCGGTCAAGGTCATTTCGGGCTTGAGCTTGACGAATAGCGGCATGAAGAACCTTCCACCGGGCAGTTCGCAACACACGATAAGGCTGTCGGCGATCTCGGGTTCCTGCTCGACGGCCCGGTAGATCTCCGCGGTGCCGATGCGGACGCCGTATCGGTTAAGGGTCGAATCCGACCGGCCGTGGATGTAGCAGCCGCCGCGCGAGTTGATCTTGATGAAATCGCCGTGGCGCCACACTCCGGGGAACGTCTCGAAATACGATTCCCGGTACCGTTTGTCGTCCGGGTCGTTCCAAAAGCGGATGGGCATCGACGGGAAGGGGTTCGTCACGACGAGTTCGCCGACCTCGTCGAGTACCTCGCCGCCGTCGTCGTTCCAGGCGTGGACATCCATTCCGAGTAGACGGGTTTGGATCTCCCCGGCGTAGACCGGCAGGGTGGGCACGGCCCCGACGAAGCCGCTGCAGATCTCGGTGCCGCCGGATTGCGAGCTGACCCACAGGTCGGGCTTGACGTTTCGGTAGCACCATTCGAAGGTTTCCGGCGTCGACGGCGCGCCGGCCACCAGAACCGATTCGAGTCGGGCCACATCGAACTTCTGCCCCGGTACCAGGCCAGCCTTCTCCATCATTTGGACATAGGTCGGGCTGGCGCCGAAGAACGTCGCGCCGGTTTCCTCAGCGAGCGCCCACAGCGAATCCGACTCGGGATATGACGGATTGCCGTCGTAGAGAACGACCGAGGATCCGGTCAGCAGCGCCGCCATGAGCAGGTTCCACATCATCCAGCCCGTGGTGCTGTAGAAAAACATCGTGGAACCGGGTTTGAGGTCGAGGTGAAAATGCATCAGCTTCAGGTGCTCGACCAGCACCCCGACGTGACTGTGCACGATGGCCTTGGGCAGGCCGGTGGTGCCGGAGGAAAAGACGATCCAGATCGGGTGGTCGTACTCGACATGCTCGAACTGAAATTCCTGTTCTCCGATGTCCTCGCCGGCGCTGAAGTCGGCCCAGGTAATCGTTTTGGGCAGGCCGAGGTGGTTCAAGTTGGTGGGAGGGCCGGTGTCCTCATCTAGGTAAGGCAGCCACACCAGATGGTGCAGTGAGGGTAGTGCGGCGACGATCCGCCCTATCACGTCGGCACGGCCGAAGTCCTTGCCGCCGAAGCGGTACCCGTCGGCGACGAAGATCAGCTTGGGTTCGATCTGGGTGAACCGGTCGATCACGGTCTTTTCTCCGAATTCCGGTGCGGCCGACGACCACACCGCGCCAACCGCGACGGTGGCCATCATCGCGATAGCTGTCTCGGCGACGTTCGGCATGTAGGACACGACCCGATCGCCTGGCCCGATACCCAGGTCGCGCAGTTTGGTCGCGGCAATGCGCACGCTGCGGGCCAGGTCTCGCCAGCTCATGCGGGCCAGGGGCCGGGTTTCGGACTTGTGGTGAAACGCAGGGGTACCCTCGTCGGCGATGCGGGCGTACCGCAGCAGGTGCTCGGCGTAGTTGACTCGTGCTCCTTCGAACCATTTGGCGCCCGGCATGATTCGCTGATCGAGCACCTGCTTGTAGGGAGCCGCGGACTCGACGCGGAAGTAGGACCAGATGGCGGCCCAGAAGTCCTCAATCTGTGTCACCGACCATCGGCGCAGCTGTTCATAGTCGGCGACGTTGGCGCGCCCGGATTCGTTGAGCCATGCGATGAATGAGCTGACATTTGACCGCTGGGCGAAGTCCGGCTGTGGAACCCACAACAGCTCTCCTTCAGCAACCATGGTGTCTCCTCCTGATATTGGTGGCCGGTTCGGTCGGTGGGTGGCCTGTCACTAGTGGTGGGTCTCGCCGGCGATCTCATCAGCCGTCTGACGTCCCTCGTCGTCGAGCAGATCGGCGATCATGACGGACGCACCGGCCTCGGCGAGGGCCGCTGCCATGGCCGCGCCAAGACCCCTCGCACCGCCTGTGACTAGGACTTTCTTCCCCGTCAAATCCGGATGGACCACTCGTGCCTCCTCCGCGTGGGTCATG
>DASQRI010000464.1:0-2410 GCA_035642975.1 Mycobacterium sp. | reverse complement strand
CAGGATCGGCTGCTGGACAACGTCACCGCGTTGAGCGCCCGGGGCAGCCGGGTGGCGGTCGATTATCTGCCGGAGCGCGAGCGGCCGTTGGTGAGCCAGGAGCACGCTTTGGCGGATCGCTGGCGAGCGTACGGTTTCGATGGTGATATGGGCGAGCTCACCTACCCCGATGAGTATCACGATGCCGGCCAGTCGCTGGCTGCGCTTGGCTGGAAAACCATGGTGACGGGAATCGCGGACCTGTTCACCGCCACCGGGCTGCCGGGTTTGCGTCGTCAGGATCTGAACGGTGCGCCCGTGGCTGGTTGCTATGTTCGTGCGATATTGCCGTAGCGGCGCCGGAATGCGGCCGACGACGAGACGTTAGACAGTAAGTGATGCCCCGAGCCAGCCAACCCACCCCGCCACGACAGCTTCTTTTCGTGGCGGTGACCCAGGACGATCCGAGGGCACAGCCGTTGCTCGACGAGCTGGCCGTCGAGTATGCACAGCGCTACGAGGCCACGCCCCAGGCTGTCAGGACGTGGTTGACGGCGGTCCCGATCGCGGAGTTCGCACCGCCTGACGGCGGCTTCATCATCGGCGAGGTTGACGGCGTATCGGTCACCGGCGGCGCGTTCCAGCGATTCGACACCGAAACCGCCGAGCTCAAGCGGATCTGGACCGACCAGGCGCACCGGCGCCGCGGACTGGCCACAGCGCTACTGGTCGAGCTGGAGAAGACCATCGCCGCGCGTGGCTACCGGCGGGTCTACCTGACGACGGGCAACCGGCAGCCCGAGGCCGAGGCTCTCTATGAATCGGCCGGTTACACAAGGCTTTCCGAGCCGCTGCCGTCCCGGGGGCCGGTCTTTCCGATCGCGTTTACGAAAGGCCTGGCATGACGCGCGACGGCGACGATGCAGAGCGCAGCGATACGGTGGGGGCACGCCCCCTCGCCGCTGTGCGGCTGGGGGTACCCCCACCCGCTTGCGGGGGAGAGCGGCGCTCATGAACGACGATCAGCTACACCTCGGCGTTGCCCTCGATGGCTACGGCTGGCACCCGCACGCCTGGCGGACCACGCTGGCCGCTGATCCCGGAAGCGAGTCGGTGCTCAGCGGTAGGTACTGGGCCGCCCTGGCGGCCACCGCCGAGCGCGGTCTACTCGACTTCCTCACCATCGATGACAGCCTGACGCCGCAACCCGGACGTCGCGAACCGATCAGCCCGCGTCGGCTGGTCGGCCGCGGCGACGCCGTCCTGGCCGCCGCCCGCATCGCCCCGGTCACCCGACACATCGGGCTGATCCCGGTGGCAACCGTCACCCACACCGAACCGTTCCACGTCTCCAAGGCCATAGCCACCCTGGACTACGTGTCGCGCGGGCGTGCGGGCTGGCAGCCGCGGGTGAGCTCAACCGCTCACGAGGCCGCGCTGTTCGGGCGGCGCCACGCATCGACCGACGTCGACGAGCTGTTCGACGAAGCCGCGGACGCCGTCGAGGTGGTGCGCCGGTTGTGGGACAGCTGGGAGGACGACGCGATCATCCGCGACGAGACAACCGGGCGCTACGTCGACCGGGACAAGCTGCACTACATCGACTTTCGTGGGAAATACTTTTCGGTCAAAGGGCCCTCGATCACACCGCGACCGCCGCAGGGTCAGCCGGTGGTGGCGGCGCTGGCCCACGCGCCGCGCATCTATGAGTTCGCCGCGGCCAGTGCCGACCTCGTTTTCATCACTCCGACAGATGATGCAACGCTCGATACCATCCTCGATGAGGTCAAGGCGGCCGGCGGGCAGCACTTGAAGGTCTATGCCGACGTGGTGGTGACTTTCGGCGGCGATACCGAATTTGGTTCTGACGCACAAATTTTCGGCGGCAGCGCATCGGAGGTGGTCGACTTGCTTCTGGGTTGGCAGCGGCGGGGTATTGACGGTGCGCGGCTGCGGCCGGCTGTGAACGCCACCGATCTACCGGTGATCGTCGACGAGGTGGTGCCACTGCTGCAGCGCGCCGGGCGGTTTCGGGCCAGGTATACCGATGGTGAGACGTTGCGGGAGAGGCTCGGTTTGCCGATCGCGCCTGACCGATACGCGGGGGTGAACTGATGCCGCCGACGACGATGCAGAGCGAAGCGATGAGGTGGGGGCACCTCCCGCTTGCGGGGGAGAGTGGCGTATGACCACAGTCCCATTGTCGATCCTGGACCTGTCGCCGATCAGCGAAGGCAGTGACGCGGCGACGGCGCTGCACAACACCATAGACCTCGCCCAACGCGCAGAACAGTGGGGATATCGTCGATTCTGGATCGCCGAACATCACTTCGTCGGCGTCGCCAGTTCGGCACCTGCGGTGCTGATCGGACAGATCGCGGCCGCTACCAACACAATTCGGGTCGGGGCGGCCGCGATCCAGTTGGGTCAC
>DASQRI010000463.1:0-6531 GCA_035642975.1 Mycobacterium sp. | reverse complement strand
GCACCCGAGCGCGATTTCGGGGAACGCAGCGCCGACGACATCTACCTGCTCTACACCGGCGGCACCACCGGGTTCCCCAAGGGCGTGATGTGGCGCCACGAGGACATCTACCGGGTGCTGTTCGGTGGAACCGACTTCGCGACAGGCGAATTCGTCAAGGACGAGCACGATTTGGCCAAGGCCGCCGCGCAGAATCCGCCGATGATCCGCTACCCGATTCCGCCGATGATTCACGGCGCCACCCAGTCGGCCACCTGGATGTCGATCTTCTCGGGTCAAACCACGGTGCTCGCACCGGAATTCAATGCCGACGAGGTGTGGCGCCGGATTCACGACCACAAAGTGAACCTGCTGTTCTTCACCGGTGACGCGATGGCCCGGCCCCTGCTCGACGCCTTGCTCGCACATCAGGAGAAAGGTAGCGAGTACGACCTGTCGTCACTGTTCCTGCTTGCCAGCACCGCGGCGCTGTTCTCGCCGAGCATCAAGGAGCGGCTGCTGGAGCTGCTGCCCAACCGGGTCATCACCGACTCGATCGGCTCGTCGGAGACCGGCTTCGGCGGCACCAGCATCGTCGCCAAGGACGCGCCGCACAGCGGCGGCCCGCGGGTGACGATCGACCACCGCACGGTCGTCATCGACGACGACGGCAACGAGGTGAAGCCCGGCTCCGGCGCGCGCGGCCTGATCGCCAAGAAGGGCAACATCCCGGTCGGCTACTACAAGGACGAGAAAAAGACCGCCGAGACGTTCAAGACCATCAACGGCGTCCGCTACGCCATCCCGGGCGACTATGCGCAGGTCGAGGAGGACGGCACGGTCACCATGCTGGGCCGCGGCTCGGTGTCGATCAACAGCGGCGGCGAGAAGATTTACCCCGAGGAGGTCGAGGCCGCGCTCAAGGGCCACCCCGATGTCTTCGACGCGTTGGTGGTCGGGGTGCCGGATGCCCGTTACGGCCAGCACGTGGCCGCCGTCGTGCAGGCCCGGCCGGGAGCTCGGCCGACGCTGGCGGACCTGGATGGCTTCGTGCGTGCCGAGATTGCGGGATACAAAGTCCCGCGCAGCCTTTGGCTGGTCGACGAGGTGAAGCGTTCGCCCGCAGGCAAACCCGATTACCGCTGGGCCAAGGAGCAGACCGAGGCACGGCCGGCCGACGACGTGCACGCCGCTCATGCGACCGCTTGAGCGACTTCGTCAAGAGCCACCCGGGCGCGCCCGCGGGCTTCTTCGCGTGCGAAGCCGCAGGCCTGCAATGGCTTTCCAGCGTCGACGGCGGTGTGCCCTGTGTACCGGTCGTTTCGTTTGATGCGACGAGCCTGACCCTGCGACGGCTGGATTCGGTGACGCCGAGCCCCGAAGCGGCGACCGAGTTCGGCAGCAGGCTGGCCGTCACGCACGACGCCGGAGCCGCAGGGTTCGGCGCCGGGCCCGACCGATGGGACGGGCCCGGATTCTTCGGGCCGTTGACCCAGCCGTTGCCGATGTCGCTGCGGCCACACCGAAGCTGGGGCGAGTTCTACGCCGACGAGCGGTTGGCCCCGATGGCCGAGCTCGCCTCGCCACGACTCGGCGCATCGACTCGCGCGGCGATCGACTCCGTGGCGGATCGGTGTCGGGCGGGGGACTTCGACGACGACGACCCGCCGGCGCGGCTGCACGGCGATCTGTGGGGCGGCAACGTGATGTGGACATCGCACGGGGCGGTGCTCATCGACCCGGCGGCGCACGGTGGCCACCGGGAGAATGACCTGGCGATGCTCGCGCTGTTCGGCTGCCCGCACTACGACGCCGTCGTCGACGGTTACCAGCGGGTGCGGTCGCTGAGATCGGGCTGGCGTAACCGCATCGGGCTGCACCAGCTCTTTGCGCTGCTCGCTCATGTCGTGCTGTTCGGCGGCGGGCACGCGCAGCGGACGGATGCCTGCGCCCGCGCCGCACTCGCTCTCTAGCCGCGGCTACGCTCTGAAGCGCGATGACGATCGACGTGTGGATGCAGCATCCGACTCTGCGATTCCTGCGCAGCGATATGTTGGCCTCGCTGCGGCGCTGGACCGGTGGGCAGATTCCAGAGACCGACATCCCGATCGAGGCGACCGTGGGGGCGATGGACGCCGCCGACGTCGCACTGGGGCTACTCACGGCCTGGCGCGGTCCGGGCGGCCAGGATCTGGTCTCCAACGATGAGGTCGCCGACTGGGTCGCACGCTACCCGGACCGGTTCGCCGGTTTGGCGACCGTCGACCTCGATCGTCCGATGGAGGCGGTCCGTGAGCTGCGCCGCCGCGTCAGTGCAGGATTCGTCGGCTTACGGGTGTTGCCTTGGCTGTGGAACGCCCCGCCCACCGACCGCCGTTACTATCCGCTGTTCGCCGAGTGCGTGGAAGCCGGTGTGCCATTCTGCACGCAGGTCGGCCACACCGGCCCGCTGCGGCCGTCGGAGACCGGACGCCCGATTCCCTACATCGACCAGGTGGCCTTGGACTTCCCCGAATTGGTCATCGTGTGTGGGCACATCGGCTACCCGTGGACCGAGGAGATGGTCGCGGTCGCCCGCAAGCATGAGAACGTCTACATCGATACCTCGGCTTATACCGCGCGAAGATTTCCAGACGAACTTGTTCGGTTCATGAAAACCGGTACCGGACAACGCAAAGTGCTGTTCGGCAGCAACTATCCGATGATCGCGCCCACGCATGCTTTGGCCGACCTCGACGACCTCGGCCTGAGCGAGGAAGCCCGTCGCGATTTTCTGCATGGCAACGCCGAGCGTGTCTTCGCACTCGATCGAAAGATGCACCCGTGAACGGTGCCCAGGCCCTTATCAACACCCTCGTCGACGGCGGCGTCGACGTGTGCTTCGCCAACCCTGGAACATCCGAGATGCACTTCGTCGCGGGGTTGGATGCCGTCCCCCGAATGCGGGGCGTGCTGGCGCTTTTCGAAGGTGTGGCTACCGGCGCGGCCGACGGCTATGCCCGCATCGCCGATCGGCCCGCCGCGGTGCTGCTGCATCTGGGTCCCGGGCTGGGCAACGGCCTGGCCAACCTGCACAACGCCCGCCGTGCCAAGGTGCCGATGGTCGTGGTCGTCGGCGACCATGCCACCTATCACAAGAAATACGACGCCCCACTGGAATCGGACATCGATGCGCTCGCCGGCACTGTCTCGGGCTGGGTGCGCCGGACGTCCGACACCGCCGACGTGGCCGCCGACGCCGCCGAGGCCATTGAGGTAAGCGTCGCCGGGCAACAGGTTTCGACGTTGATCCTGCCGGCCGACATCTCCTGGACCGAAGGTGTGCAAGCCGGCGGAACAGCCGCCGAGCCGGCGAAGCCGGCGGGTGTCGACGCGGACGCGGTCGAGTTGGCTGCCAAGGTGCTGCGATCGAATGAACCCACCGTGCTGATGGTCGGCGGCGACGCCACCCGCAGCGCCGGGTTGACCGCCGCCGCGCGCATTGCACAGGCAACCGGCGCGCGCTGGCTGTGCGAGACGTTCCCGACGCGGCTGGAACGCGGTGCCGGAGTACCCGCCGTCGAGCGGCTGGCCTACTTCGGTGAGGCCGCCGCTGCCCAGCTGGACGGCGCGAAACATCTGGTGCTGGCCGGGGCGGTGTCGCCGGTATCGTTCTTCGCCTATCCGGGCAAGCCGAGCGATCTGGTGCCGCAGGGTTGCCAAGTCCATGTGCTCGCCGGGCCCGCCGGCGCCGCTGAGGCGTTGGCGGCGCTGGCCGACGAGGTAGCGCCCGACACGGTCGCCACTGTCGTGGCGCCGTCGCGTCCGCAATTGCCGACGGGTGCATTGACGGCCGCGACGGTAGCCGACGTGGTCGGCGCCCTGATGCCCGAACGAGTGATCGTTGTCGACGAGTCCAACACGTCAGGTGTGCCACTGGCCGCGGCGACCGCCGGCGCGCCCGCGCATGACTGGCTGACCCTGACCGGCGGCGCCATCGGGTATGGCATCCCGACTGCGGTGGGAGCCGCGGTCGCTGCCCCCGACCGCCCGGTGCTGTGTCTGGAATCCGACGGTTCGGCGATGTACACGATTTCGGGTCTGTGGACCCAGGCCCGGGAAAACCTCGATGTCACCACCGTCATTTACAACAACGGCGCCTACGATATTCTGCGGATCGAGCTGCAACGGGTAGGCGCCGGTGCGGCGCCCGGCCCCAAGGCGCTGAATCTACTCGACTTATCGCACCCCACAATTGATTTCGTCAAGATCGCCGAAGGCCTCGGAGTTCCGGCGCGGCGGGTCACCACCGCCGGGGAGTTCGCCGACGCGCTGCGCGCGGCGTTCGCCGAACCCGGTCCGCATTTGATCGACGCCATTGTGCCGTCAATCGTGGGTTAGCTCAGCAAGGTTCTCGATCACCCAGTCGCTCAGCGTGTTGAGGACGTCGACTCCCGTCTCGAACACGCCGTCGTGGGCGTCGGCGGCCAGCGCCAGGCCCGTCGTTCCCGACTCGGCGGGAAGGATCGCGAACTGGCGGACCAGATACCCGTCGTTCATCCCTGGACCCCAACCCGCTTTGGCGGCAAAGCCTTTGGCTGCTAACCCCCAGCGGTGGTCGGGAGCGAGGTTACCCATCAAGTCGACGACAGGCGAAGCGTCGGGAATGGACGGCAGCGCGGCGGCGAACCGGGCTTGCCGGACCAGCGACCATTGTGTTTGACCGAATGCGGAGTAATCGGGTCGAAGCCGTCGTGACTCGACCACGGTAGTTGTGTCGCCCCCGTCGCGGATGACGGCCTGCACCTGGGCCGCCGCCTCGTCGGGGTTGCCCAGCTCGCACCACAGCTGTTCGGCCGCGGCGTTGTCGGACTGGGTAATCGTCGCGGCCACCAGTTCGCGGTTACCTGAACCTGCACGCAGGGCGGCAATCGCCAACGGCACCTTGATCGTTGACCATGCGACGCCGGTCGACCACGTGCCCAACGACGCCACGGAGTTTGCACCGGCCGAAACAATCGCGAGGCTAATCGTCGCCGGGACTGTCGTGGACAGGTCTTGAAAGCCGGTTTCAAGCGCGCGCTTCACAGTGCCAGAAGCGTAATCTGTTGGGCGCCGGAAGCGGCAAGCTCCGGGATTCGGAGGACTTATGGCAGGCTGTGCCGGGTTCGCGGTATTCGACACGATGATCGGTTTTCCCCACCGGGGCTTCAGCCAGTACGACTTCATCCGCAGGCAGACCAAGGACCGGGAGTCGCGCGAGAAGTTCGAATTCCCCGTCGAGTGCTTTCGGTGAGAACCATCTACCGTGAACATGACGAGTTCGGTATTCGGGCCACGTCGGTGTTCCCCGCGGGCATCTTGCCGCAGGTAGCTATCGCCGACCCGAAGATGTATCCGATCAATGATGCGTGCGTCGAGCTGGGCATACCGATCTTCGTGTGCGCCGGGGTGCCCGGCCCTCAAGTGCCGTTCGGACCGCAGGACGTCGCGCGTATCGACGTCGTCATGTTCGACTTTCCAGATCTGGTCTTCGTGACTCGCCACGGATGTGAGCCATGGGAAGACCTGGCCGTCAAGCTGATGCTGAAATGGCCAAACTTGTACTATTCGACCTCGGCGTTCGCGCCCAAGTATTACCCCAAGGCGATCATCGACTACGCCGACACCCGCGGCGCGGACAAAGTGCTTTACGCCGGGTACTTCCCGATGGGGTTGACGCTAGAGCGAATCTTCACCGAGATGCCCGATGTGCCCTTCCGGGACCCCGTGTGGCCGAGTTCTTGTACGGCAACGCCGCACGCATTCTGGGTCTGGCAGGTTGAGATTTGATGATGGATACCGGAGCTTCAGAATCGGCCAAGCCGTTGGACTATGACGCGTTTTTGTCCTATACGCAGCGGGATCGGCCGGTGGTGGCGGGGATACAGAAGGGTTTGCACCATATCGGGCGGCGGGTGGGGCAGTTGCGGGCGTTGCGGGTGTTTCGTGATGACACGGATTTGACGGCGAGCCCGGATCTGTGGGGCCGTATCGTTGCCGCGCTCGACCGCTCCCGGTTTCTGATCGTCACGCTTTCCCCGCTGGCGGCCCAATCCCATTGGGTTAACAAGGAAATCAGCTACTGGCTGCAGCACCGGGGTCGTGAGCAGCTGATGCTGGTGTTGGCGGGCGGGCAGTTGCGGTGGGATCAGGCCAGCGAGCGATTTGACCCCCAGACATCCGATGCGGCGCCGCCGGTACTGACCGAGCCGGGAGTGTTGCCGACCGAGCCGTTGTTCATCGATGTCAGTGGCGATGCGCCGTGGGATCACCGGGGCCCGGTGTTTCGGGAGAAGATCACCGCGCTGGCCGCCCCGATTCACGGCAAACCGAAAGATCAGTTGGCCAGCGACGATCTGCGCGAGCAGCGGCGATTTCGCCGGCTGCGGGCGGCGGCGATCGCCGGGCTGGCGCTGTTGACGGTGATCGCCGTGGTCGCCGGGGCGGTCGCGGTGGTGCAGCGCCAGCGCGCCATCCAGCAGCGGGACGCAGCGATCGTGCAGCGGCTTGATACCGAAGCGCAAGCCATTC
>DASQRI010000462.1:0-5068 GCA_035642975.1 Mycobacterium sp. | reverse complement strand
TTTGCCGTCGCCGCGGCGAAACCCTCCTCGACGATGCAGCGCACCGTCTCGTCGATGATTTTCGCCCGGGTGTCATCCCCGCGTTTGCGCGGCGCCGTTGTCCGCCGAGTAGGACTGGCGGGCGGGCGGTGGTTCCGACCTGCAGCGATAGACATTGTTGACTTTATAACATAGTCGCACCTATTTTTGGGCGGTGAGCCAATCCCGCTACGCGCAGCTGTCCCGCCAAGAGCTGACTGTCCTGGTTCCCGAGCTGCTGCTGATCGGGCACATGATCGACCGCTCCGGTATGGCCTGGTGTATCCACGAGTTCGGCCGTGACGAGATGGTGCAGATCGCCATCGAGGAGTGGGCCGGCGCCAGCCCGATCTACACCAAGCGCATGCAGCGGGCGTTGAACTACGAGGGCAACGACGTGCCCACCATCTTCAAGGGCCTGCAGCTCGACATCGGCGCCCCACCGCAATTCATGGATTTCCGCTACACCATTCATGACCGCTGGCACGGCGAATTTCAGCTCGACCACTGCGGGGCGCTGCTCGACGTGGAGCCGATGGGCGACGACTACGTCTACGGAATGTGCCACACCATCGAGGATCCGACGTTCGACGCGACCGCGGTGGCGACCAATCCGCGCGCGCAGATGCGGCCCATTCACCGGCCGCCGCGGGTTCCGTCCGACCGGCATCCGCACTGCGCGTGGACCGTCGTCATCGATGACGCCTACCCGCCGGCTCAGAGCATCCCAGCGCTGGACATTGTCAGCCAAACACAAGCCGCCACATGGCAACTCGACGCAATTGATCGATCCGACGAAGGGTTGGCCGACTATTCGGGCCCGCTGGTTTCCGACTTCGACTTCGAGGCCTTCTCGCATTCGGCGCTGGTTCGGATGGCCGACGAGGTATGCCTGCAGATGCACCTGCTGTATCTGTCCTTCGCCGTCGCGGTGCGAGCGCGTGCCGAGTCGGACACCGGGTTGGCCGCCTCGGTGGGCACTCGCCAGCTGATCGGCTTGGCCGGCCTGGGGGCCGAGCGCATCCACCGAGCGCTCGCTCTGCCCGGCGGGATTGACGGCGTGCTAAAGGTTTTCGAGCTGCACCCGTTGTTCAACCCGTTCGGCTACGTCAACGCCGAGGCGCACGGCCGGTTACAGGTGCACCGCTCACCCGCCCACGATGACGCCGCCTGGATCTCGCTGTGCTCACCGGAGTCGGTCCAGCCGCTGCAAGCGATCGCCACCGCGATCGACCCGCACATCAAAGTCCAGGTCAGCGGGAACGACACCGACTGGATCGCCGAGCTGTCCGAGACCGACACTGCCGCAACGGAGCTGCCCGAGGTTTCGGTGGCCAAGGTCAGCGGCGGATCGACGTTCCAGTTCCAGCCGCGGCGATCGTTGCCGCTGACCGTGGTCTGAGGCTAACCGCATCTGTCAAGGTGCCGGCCGTCTCACTTCGGTGACGCAACCGCATCGACCGGATACCGATGACGTTGTGCCCGACCGGCGTAGCGCGACCGCCGTTATGGTTGACGCTGGCCACCGAACGCTATTCGACGAAAGTATTCACTTTATGTATGACCCGTTGGGGTTATCGATCGGGACCACTAATCTAGCCGCGGTCCGCAGCGGGCACCCGCCTGTGACACGCCGCGCCGTGTTGACCCTATTCCCTGATCGCGCGCCGGAACTCGGTGTGCCCGTGGATAATCCGGACGCCGCGGACACCGGCACGCTGATGGCCGGTTTCGTCGAGCGGATCGGCGGGTCAAAAGGGCTGATGTCTGCGGACGGCTCGACCCATGACCCGGCATTGTTGCTGGTCGAGGCGCTGGATGCGTTGATCTCCGCGACCGGTGGCAAGGTGTCGACGTCGAATATCACGATGGCGGTTCCCGCGTATTGGGGAGCCGAGGCCATGCGAGGCCTGCAAGAGGCGTTGAGCACCCATGCCGGCTTTGTTCGCAGTGGCGTAGCTCCGCGGCTGGTGTCGGATTCCGTTGCCGCGCTGACGGCGCTGAACTCCGATTCGCGGCTGCCCGGCAACGGGGTCATCGCGCTGTTCGATTTCGGCGGTTCGGGCACCAGCATCACGCTGGCCGATGCCGCGGCGGGTTTCACCCCGATAGCCGAGACGCTGCGCTACTCGGAATTCTCCGGCGACATCGTTGATCAGGCACTGATGGTGCACGCCCTGGACAACGTCGGCCACACCGATGGTGCTGATCCGGCCAGCACCGCGGTGGTCGGGCAATTCGCGAGTCTGCGTGAGGATTGCCGTCTGGCCAAGGAGCGGCTGTCCACCGAGAAGGCCACCGGGTTGGTCGTCGAGCTGCCCGGCCAGCGCGCCAGCGTCGAAGTGAGCCGGGCCGAACTGGATGGCCTGATCGAAGACCGGCTCGACGGTTTGTTCTCCGCATTCGATGACCTGTTGCGCCGCAACAGGATTCGTATGAAAGACCTCGCGGGGGTCGCAATGGCCGGCGGTGTCGCCAAGATCCCGCTGGTGGCCCAGCGTCTTTCCGTCCACACCAAGGCGACGGTGGTGACCGCCGTCCGGCCCGGGCTCGCCGTGGCCGCCGGTGCGGTGATGATCTCGGCTCGACAGCCGATCGAGGAGCAAAAAGAAGAGGAGCTCGAAGAATCGACGATGGCCGCGCTGGCGGGTGTGGCCACCGGCAGTTTCGCTACGGCCGCCGGCAGTTTCGCCACCAGCGGTACCTTCGCCGCGCCCACGGGCTCCCTTGGCACCCCCACGGGCACGTTCGGCGTCCCGACCGGCGGGGCGTTTTTCAACGAAAACCCGTCAGAGACGATGCACCAGTTGGCCTGGTCGGAGGCCGACGATTCCACCAGCGAGCCGATCGTCTACACCGGTGAGCCTTATGACGACGACGACAACCGCGCTACGCCGTCTCAGCTGCTGCAGCTGCCGAAGTTCGAGCCCTTCGACGTGCAGCAGCGCGGAAATCGGTTGCCGCAGCTGTTTTTGGGGCTTGCCGCGCTGGTCTCGATGGTCGCCATCGGCGGCGTGGCATTTTCGCTGTGCAGCTCGACCAACCGCGTGCCGACACTGCCCAGCAGCACCACGGCGGTGCCGCCGCCTCCGCCTCTCAGCTCGCAGCTGCCGTCGCCGAGCCCGCTGCCGTCGCCGCCGCCCACCAGCGAGGCGCCGCCACCGCCGCCGCCGAGCCCGGAGCCCAGCGTCGCCCCGCCGCCACCCACCAGCGAGGCCCCGCCGCCTCCGCCGCCTCCGCCGGTGACTCAGACGTATGAACCGCCGCCGACCACCAGGGCGCGCGCGACAACCACCACGCCACAGCCCGCGACCACCACACCGGAGGCGACGACCACCCCGAGCACGACGCCACCGCCACCGCCCCCGACAAGCACCACGCCGTCGGAGGTGATGACGACGACATACTTGAAGCTCCCGTTCGTGCCGGTGCCGATACCGATACAGGTGCCGCAGGGTCAGGGCGGCGCTACCCAGCAGCCGGACAGCCCTTACCAGCCGCAGAATCCCTACCAGCAGCAGAGCCCGTACATGCCGCAGAACCCCTACCAGCCGCAGAGCCCCTACATGCCGCAGAACCCCTATATGAATCCGGGCTACGGCTACTAGGCGTGGCGCGAGCCACCCAATTTGCGCACACTGGGTGTAGTTGGTGTGAGCTGCCAGGAGGCCGCAATGGACGAAAATGGTCGATTTGGATTCGATCCGGAGGATATCGATCGAGTGATCCGCGACGCGAGCGAGGGACTGCGCGACGCGTTCGAGGGAAAGTTCGGGGGAATCAGCCGGTTTTTCACCCTGCCCGGTGAGCGGGCCGGGTGGTCCTCGGTCTTCGAGGACCTGGCGCGTCGGACCCGGACCAGGCCGGAAACCACCGGTGAAGCCGGTGACGGAGTCTGGGCGATCTACACCGTGAGCGCCGACGGCAGCGCCCGGGTCGAGGAGGTGTACGCCACCGAACTCGACGCGCTACGCGCGAACAAGAACAACACCGACGCGACCCGCAAAGTCCGATTCCTGCCGTACGGCATCGCCGTCAGCGTCCTTGACGATTCAGACGAGGCATCGTAAGCGCTCGGTCTCGCCCCGGGCGGCTGAACGGCCGCGACCTTGGTACCCCGGAATAGCGCGACGCGTTCGCGGGTACAGCGACAGAATGGTCAGTATGTGCCTACGCCCGCTCGGTCGTGTCCTGATTGCTGTGCTGATAGCCACCGGCTGCCTGTTGAGCGCACCCCTGGCCGTCACGTCCGCACAGCCATGTCCTGACGTCGAGGCAGTATTCGCCCGCGGCACCGGTGAGCCGCCCGGCGTCGGCGGCATCGGGGAGCCGTTCGTCGACGCGTTGCGTACCGCTGTGGCCCCCAGGTCACTGGACGTCTACCCGGTCAACTACGACGCCAGCAGCGATTTCTCCGACCGCGTCCAGTTCGCGCAAAGCGTCGTCGACGGGATCAGGGACGCCGGCAATCACATTCAGGCCACCGCGGCGAACTGCCCCAAGACCAGGATCGTGCTCGGCGGATATTCGCAGGGCGCGGCCATCGCCGGCTTCGTCACGTCGGCGTCCATACCCCCGGGAGTACCTGCCGAGTACGCGCCGTTCTTGCCCAAGCCGCTGCCGCCGGAGATCGCCAACCACGTCGCCGCGGTCACGCTGTTCGGGAAGCCGTCGGCTGCCTGGCTGCAGAATTATGGCGCGCCGGCCATCGTCATCGGACCGCTGTACGCGCCCAAGACCATCGACTTGTGCGCCGACGGAGACACGATCTGCAATGGAGATCCCGGCGGCTTGCCGAGCTTCGCGCACACCTCATACTCGGTGAACGGCATGGTGGGGCAGGCCGCTGCTTTCGCCGCGAGCCACCTGTAGCGTCAGTCCGGCTGATTGGCCAGGATGGTCGCGAAAGGCTCATTTGCACCAGATCCGAGCAGCTGGCCGATGTGAAAACGGCCCGCAGTCACCGCCACCTGCGGCGTAGTTATCAGATCGTGACTATTTCTTGATTTGCTCGTAAGCTGCGTGCCGTGGGTCGGCACAGATTAGCTAG
>DASQRI010000461.1:0-4051 GCA_035642975.1 Mycobacterium sp. | reverse complement strand
CAGTAACCTCATCCCCGTTGCAACGGGCCGCGGCCGCCGAAGCCCGCGGCAATGACTCCGGGAAGTCCGCAGCCAAAATCGAGGATCGGATGAGCGACGAGTCCACTATGCCGGCCCGGCCTCTGATCGGGTTCATCACCGCTGACAACGCGCCGCAGATCGTCCCGGCACCAATCAGCCGTAACTGGATGTCAGAGATGCGTCGAGGTTGGGCGAATCGGTGTCTGCCGCTGCTCATTGCTAATCAGAGTGGCTGGGAGCTGCGCAATCCGAGCGGGTTCAGCGCAACCTGGATGGGTGGGAATGGCCTCGCGGATCTGATGATCGTGCCCGACAGGCGCGGCCCCGGCCAGTTTCTGCCCGCGAGCAATTTCGGTTACGGCATTCTGACCTGGCATCTGCCGATGCTGTTTCGCACTCCGGCCGGCTACGACCTGCTGGTCCGCGGACCGGCGAACCATCCAAAGGACGCCATTTCGCCGCTAGAGGGCATAGTCGAAACCGATTGGGCGAGCTCGAGTTTCAGCATGAGCTGGAAATTCACCCGCCAACTGATGCCGGTGCGATTCGAGATCGACGAGCCGATCTGCATGATCGTCCCGCAGCGCCGAGTCGAGCTGGAAGAGTTCGCCCCCGAACTCAGGCCGCTCGAGTCTGATGAACAGCTGCGGCGCAAGCATGAGTTCTTCCTCCACTCACGTCACGATTTGGGGCAAGCCCAAGCAGCCACAGACACCACCGCCGGAGAGCGAGTGCCGTGGCAAGGCGACTACACGCGCGGCAGCCATGCCGACGGCGAGGCCGGGGCGGACGATCACCGCACTCGCCGTGATCTTCGTCCGTTTGTTCAGCCATAGGACTGCCGGGACCTCATACGTCCGGGCACGACGCGACTGGCTAACGTGAACCGGGTGAATCTCGACGGCAACCAAGCGTCCATTCGCGAGGCTTGCGATGCCGGTCTGCTCGCCGGTGCGGTGACTGCGGTGTGGCAGCGCGGGGAAGTGTTGCAGGTCAACGAGATCGGTTACCGCGACGTCGACGCCAACCTGCCGATGCGACGCGACACGCTGTTTCGGATCGCCTCGATGACCAAGCCGGTCACGGTCGCCGCGGCGATGAGCCTGGTGGACGAGGGCAAGTTGGCGCTCCGCGACCCGATCGTGCGCTGGCTGCCGGAGTTCGCCGACGTGCAGGTGCTCGATGATCCAAGCGGGCCGCTGGATCAAACCCACCCCGTGCAACGAGCGATCCTGGTCGAGGACCTGCTCACCCATACGAGTGGACTTGGGTATGGGTTCTCGGTCACCGGCCCGATCTCCCGGGCATACGTCCGTCTGCCGTTCGGGCGTGGCCCTGACGCCTGGCTGGAGGCGCTCGCCGAATTGCCGCTGGTGCATCAGCCGGGCGAGCGGCTGACCTACAGCCATGCCATCGATGTCCTCGGCGTGCTGGTGTCACGTGTCGAGGGCAAGCCGTTCCATCAGGTGCTCGACGAGCGAATCCTGCAGCCACTGGGCATGATTGACACCGGTTTCTTCGTCTCGGTCGAGGGCCGCCGTCGCGCCGCAACCATGTACCGACTCGGCGACAACGACCAGTTGCAACACGACGTGATGGGCCAGCCACACATCACACCGCCGGCGTTCTGCAACGCCGGCGGCGGATTGTGGTCAACCGTCGACGACTACCTGCGCTTCGTCGAAATGCTGATGGGCGAAGGCACATCGGACGGCGTACGGGTGCTGTCGGCGGAGTCGGCTCGGCTGATGCGCACCGACCGGCTGACCGACGAACAGAAGCGACACAACTTCCTCGGTGCGCCGTTCTGGATCGGGCGCGGGTTCGGGCTCAACCTCTCGGTGGTTACCGATCCGGCCAAGTCGAAACCGTTGTTCGGGCCGGGCGGCGTCGGCACGTTCAGTTGGCCCGGCGCGTACGGAACGTGGTGGCAGGCGGACCCGGCCGCTGACCTGATCCTGCTGTACCTGGTGCAGAACCTGCCCACGCTGTCGAGCGACGCCGCCGCTGCGGTCGCGGGCAACACGTCACGCGCGAAACTGCAAGCGGTGCAACCGAAGTTCGTGCACCGTACGTATCGCGCGCTGGGCCTGTGATGGCCGAGTTGATCCCGGAGCGCATCGAGGGGCCCCGACTTCTGCTGCGCCTGCCGGTCATCGACGACGCCGGGCCGCTGTATCAACGGATCGGCCGCGATCCGCAGGTCACCAAATACCTGCTGTGGACACCGCATCCCGACGTGGTCGCCACGCGGCGCGTGATTGCCGAACGGATGAACGTCGACCCGCATGTACGAACGTGGGTGATGGTGCTGCAGCACAGCGACGAGATCATCGGGATGATCAGTTGCGCGCGCCCAATGCCGTACGCCGCAGAAATCGGCTATTCCCTCGGCAGGCGTTGGTGGGGCAAGGGTTTGATGTCCGAAGCGCTCGACATGCTGATGACCACGTTGCAGGAGGACCCCGCCGCGTATCGCGTATGGGCCACCTGCCATGTCGACAACGAGCGTTCGGTCCGGCTGCTTGAGCGAGCCGGGCTGACTCTGGAGGGCCGACTGGCCCGCCACACGATCTACCCCAACCTCGGGCCCGAACCAGTCGACAGCCTTCTCTACGCCAAGGCGCTGCGCTGACGCAACGTCAGATCATCGCGAACGGCGGCACTTTCGCGCCGATCTCCAACGCGCCGGCGAGTTCACGGCTGACGTCGTAGTCGAACACCACGTGCCCGGAGATCACGTCGACATCGCGCTTTGCGCGCTGCAGCGGGTGATCCTCCCGTCTTGGCCCCCGTCTGGTTCGCACCGGTCAGGGCGGCGTCGCTCGCGCTGGATCGAGTGCGAGCATTCATCGGAATTGTGGATCAGTACTAAGCCCTCGTCACTAGCGGCAGCTCCGGCAGCCACAGCACGCTCTGAGTCGCTGGGAACTCCGTCGCCGGGCGGAAACCGGGAACCAGCTCAAGATGCCCGGCCCGGTCGAGCCACTCCTCAACCAGCACGCGCAACACCTGCCGGACGATGTGCCCGCCCCGGCAACGCATAGACCCCGCACCCAAACTCCAATGCCGGTGCGCCCTAGCGCCAATCACAAGATCATCAGTGGACATGGCGTCGCTGCCGTCCCGCTGGACCGCACCGATACACAACATCAGCACCACGTCAGCCGGCAGCTCTACCCCACCGACGGTCGTTGGCTGGCTAGTAAAACGATGGCAACTCGGCACCATCGGCTCCAACCGTAGGACCTCTTCAACGAACCCGCGTATCAGCTCAGGCTGACGTCGAAGCATGTCGCACAATTCGGGGCGGCGTGCCAACTCGAATAAGTGCCAGCCGGCGTGTTTGAACAGGTTGCGGCACGCCTCGGACAGGACATGGCCGGACCGCCCATACAAGTGCTCAACCGGCAATAGCCGCAGGCGTGACACGCTGTCGAAAAGGGTGCCAGCCATCGGCGTGGTGACATCGGCCACCGCGTCACCGCCACCAGCGGCGACGAAACGATCGATCAGCGCGGCGGCGGTCGGACGGAACACCGCCGCAACGTCATGGGCGGATTTTGGCGCGAATAGCTGCTGGTGAACCTCGAGATCGCTCTCGGGAAGAGCCCGGGTGCAATTCAAGCTTGGATTGTCCAGATTCGCTAACACCTCCTCCCGTCCGACCACAAACACCCAGTTTGCAAACACCCCGTCTGCCCGTCGGTGTCGCAAAACCGGGCCCGCCTGTCGCGCCAGACCCCAACCCAAGCCGCGGTCCGTGCTCAGGGCGTTTCCCGCCTCGGCGGGAAAGACTGGACAGTCGGCAAGCTTCACATGCCCCCTCCTCATTCTCAGCCGAGTAGCGCTCTAAAATTCCCGCAACTTCGCAACCATACCCATCAGCGAATCCGCCCGCCGAAAGCCTTACTACCGTCCGGTACCAAGGCTTGCTCCGCGCCGTGGTGCTGAGCATGAGCGCCTGTCTGAGCTGGTCAGACGTGGTGCGCGTAATGGGATTGAACCAGTGCATACCGTTACTTGCGCA
>DASQRI010000460.1:0-22397 GCA_035642975.1 Mycobacterium sp. | reverse complement strand
CGGACGACTAAATCGTGCGCCATGCCCCGTGCCGGCCTGGGCGGAGACCTCGGCCCGGCCCACTACATCCCCCGTCATCTGTGCGCCGGTGCTACCACGCGTCTTCATCTCCCTACCTCAACCTCGAAAGCATGTGTCTGGGGTTTCTGGCCGGCTGATGCGCCGGTGGTGTTGATCGCTCATTGACCCGTTACCGGTGGGCCGGCGCAGCCGCTTTCACCTTCGGAATGTTTGAGGCAATACCGCGCAGGCCTTCTCCGGCCATGTTGCCCAGCAACGACTGACCGAACGGTCCGCCCGGCGACCAGAACGATGGCGTGCTGATGGTCGCATTCGGCAACACCGGAGCGGCCCGACCCATCGCCGCACCCGGCCCCGCCCAACTCGGAGGCACGGACAACGGCCCAATCATGTTCGCGTGCCCCAGCCCAACCGAGACCACCGGCTGACTCGCCAGAGCGCTGAGCTGCGGCGCAAACCCCGCGTTCAGGAACGGCTGAACACCGTGCAGGATCGTGGCACTACTGACCCCCGCGAGGGCCGTTTCTTCTTCAAACTGTGCCGGTAACCCAACGGGCAGCGCGACCGCCTGAAATGCCGTAAAAGTGGCTCCGATCCCAGACAGAAAACCGTTTTGAAAGGAAGCCGCCGGAGAAAGGACCCCGGACGACCCCAACGACCCGGAGGCTAACGCGAGCAACGTGTGCAGCGTCGCGGCGGTCAGCTGCGACACCGTCGCCACTGTGCGGGCTCCGGCGGAGCCGACAGACTGGGCGGCGGCGGCGACTTGAGCGCCCAGCCCGGCGGTGACCACCGGCGGCGGGTCGAACGGCGCCAACGCCGCGGCGTGGGCGCCGGTGGCGGCGTAGCCATACATGGCCAGCGCATCCTGGGCCCACATCTGGGCGTAGTGCATCTCGGTGGCCGCGATCGCCGGGGTGTTCTGCCCGAAAAAGTTGGTGGCGATCAGCGACATCAACAGGGCACGGTTGGCCGCTACCACCGCCGGGGGCACCGTCATCGCGTGCGCGGTCTCGAACGCACCGGCGGCTAGTTTGGCTTGGCTGGCCGCCCACTCGGCCTGCGCCGCGGCGGTGTTCAGCCAGGTCACATAGGGGCTGGCCGCGGCCGCCATGCGCAGCGCCGACGGCCCCCGCCACGGTAGCTCCGTCAAGCCTGAGATCACCGACCCCGACGAGGCCGCCGCCGAATACAAGTCGGCGGCCAGCCCCTCCCAGGCCGTCGCGGCAGCCATCATGGGTCCCGACCCCGGGCCCGCATACATCAGCCCGGAGTTGATCTCAGGTGGAAGCATCCCGAAAAGCATTGGAGTCTGGTCCTTTAGCCGAGGGCGGCCAGGTTGGCGGCTTCGGTGGCCGCATACGAGCCCGCGTCGACGGTCAAGGTGCTCACCAACGAGTCGTGCACCTCGGCGGCCATCGCACCGACCGTCTGATACATCTGTGCATGGGCCGCGAACTGCGTCGCGATCAGCGCCGACACCACGTCGGCGGCGGCTGGCACCACCCCGGTCGTCGGGCCGGCCACCGCCGCATTCTGGGCGGTCATCACCGAACCAACACCGGCCAAATCACCCGACGCCGCCGTCAGCGCCGTCGGTATCGCGGTCACAAACGACATGAGATTCCTCCTTAAATGTTGTCGGCGCCTTATTTGTTGTTGACGCCCGTGAGCAATCGGATGACGAGCCAAGAACGCGCACTGTCGCCACCTACAACCTCACGGCCGCGCACGCCCCCAGCACCGTCGTAGACAGGTAGGTCGCGGCGTCGGCTAGGTAGTTATCAGCCGCGGTATAGGTCGGCACCGCGGCCACGAAGGCCCGGCGATACTGCGCGGCCAGTGTGGCGAAATCCTGCAACGTGGAGTTATCGCTGCGCCGGCCAAGCTCCTGCATTGTGTCGGCGTACGAGTTCATCACCGGCACGGCGGCATGGTTGACCGCAGCCTGTTGCGTGGTCCATGCATACGCCGGAGTGTTTGGATCAATCTGTTGCCACGCCGCGGTCTGTGCACCGAACTGCTCCAACGTCGACTTCCAGTTGACACAAACCGGATTGGGGCGGCTCAGATAGCGATGCGGGTCCGTCGGGTTACCCGGCGGCGACACCTGGGGCGGCGAGCCCACCGTCGCCACCACGGGCCCGCGGGCCGCCGCCGAACCCTCGGTGATCGCGCCACAGATCGCCGCTAGAGACGAGGACACGCTGTCGGCGGTGGCCGCCAGGTTGTTGTCAGCCGGGGTGTAGGCCGGGATGCTTGCCGCGTAGGCGTTGGCGTAGGCGATGAACTGCTCGTAGAGTTCCCGCATCACCCGATGCGGCGTCAGTTGAGCCAACCCCACCGTTTGCGCGGCTGCGCTACGCATCGCTTGGGCAGCATCCTGGTAGAGCGTGCGCTGCTCGGCGGTCCACGCTGATGCCGGCATCGAGCGATCTCGTTCGCCCAGCCTGCCCGCCTCACGGGCCGCAAGGGTGCCGTTGATCGATGCCCACGCTACGCAGGTGGGGTCCTCCATGATCACCGCGACCGGCCCGCTGTCATGGGCGCTTGCAACGCTGGGCCAGATGCCCGAAGCCGCGTCTGGCATGGGCGCCCCTGCCGCCGACGAATGGTTGGCTGAATCACGGTCAGCGACAAAGATCGTCGCGGCAAGCCCGGCGACCACAACCACCGAAGCGGCCACCGCTACCGCCATCCACCGATGGCGGCGGTCTCGTGCTGGCGAGTTGGTGCGCGGCTTAACGGTATTCAAGCTGAATTCCGCCGCGCTGTTCCACTTGTTGCTCGGGTGGCCGGACGGTTTGCCGACGCGCAGGCGTGGCCGCAATTGGCGTCGGATAAACATCACCAACACCAACGCCTGGATGACCAGCATCGCCACGTCGAACAGCCACCACCCAGGCTGGTGGCGCCAAAACGGGTCATTGTCAGAAACAAATCGGGTAAGGCCGGGCAGATCAATCGTGCTTGCGGCCGCGGCAAAACCCCACCGTGCCGACCACAGCCAAGAAAACTGCTCAAGGCCTACCCGACCCGAAATAGCGATCAGACCACCGGAAAAGACGATCTGAGCCATGATCGACACGACAAGAACCGGCAGCAGCTGCTCATGTGAGCGCACCGCCGCGGAAATAGTCAAACCGAACAATGTCGCGACGATGCCGCTAACAGCAAGAGAGAAAACCAACTCAACCCACGGGTCAGCGAAAACCACACCGCTTCGGATCGGGCCGGCCTTACCCGATGCGACGATGGCGACCATCACCACGACCTGAGCCGAGACCACCACAGCATAAACCGCGATCTTGGCCGCCAGATACGCCGACATCGACAAACCCACGGCCTGTTCGCGCAGGAAAATTATCCGTTCGTCGATGAGATCGCGCAGGCTAACCGCGGTACCCATGAATATCGCGCCGATAGTGAGCAGGCTCAGAATTTCGCCGGGTTCATTTGCGGCAAGCCCCCGCGGTCCGGGCACCCCCAAACCGGAGCTCCCGGGTATCGCCAAGGTAATCATCCCCAGGATTACCGGCAACAAAAGTAGCGAGGTGAGGTGAGCGCGATCGGCGCGGATCAGCCGAAGCTGACGACGCACAACGGTATTGAACTGACGAAGCCGACACGACAGCGAGTCGGCCGGCGCGGGTGCCAACGGCGCCCTAACCAGCTGCCCCACCGGCTCGGCGGCGCCCTGGCGCTGTTGAAACGCGCGGTGCACGCCGTCGGGATCGGTGATCAACCGGGCAAAGATATCGGCCCACACATCAGTATCGAGCGCCTTCTCGATGTCTTGCGGAGGCCCGCAGAATGCGGTCTTGCCCCCCGGCGCCAACAGCAGAACCTGGTCAAACACATCCAAATGCGTCAGCGAATGGGTCACCACCACGACGACTCGGTCACCGGTAGCCAGTCGACGCAGCCGCGTCATGACCCGTAGATCCAACGCCGGATCCAACCCCGAAGTGGGTTCATCGAGAATCAGCAGCGACGGCTGGGTCAACAGCTCCATCGCGACCGACACCCGCTTGCGTTGCCCACCCGACAACCGGTCAACGCGCACATCAACGTGCGCTGACAGCTCAAGCTCGTCGAGCACCGCGTTGATCGCGGCAGCGCGATCCTGCGGCGTGGCCTCCGGCAGGCGTACCGCCGCGGCGTAACCCAAGGCCTGGCCCACCGTCAGCTGAGGGTGCACGACATCGTCTTGAGGAACCAGCCCAATGCTGCGGCGTAGCCACGAGAACTCGGCGTGTACGTTATGGCCGGCAAACGTCACCACGCCCCTGCTGGGACAGATCATGCCGCCCGCAAGCCCGGCCAACATCGACTTGCCAGCACCAGAAGGACCGATAATCGCCGTCAAAGTGCCAGGCGCTGCAGCGAAACTGACATCACGCAATAACTCTTGACCAGAGCCGATCGTCAATCCCAATCCGCTGACCACCAGCCCGGCCAGAACGGCTTGGCTATGGGTTTTGCTTTCGGCGCGCTCCTGTAGAGTCAACGCCCCAGAAGTCTGGTCGACGTCGGTCACGACCTGCCGCATCTGCCCACCTGTGTCATTAAGGCTCCTCTCCCCAGTGAGATTGTGAGCTCCACCACTTGTGAGCTCCACCACACAGCAAGACGGCTTGGGTTCAACAGAGTAATGACTACTCTCTGAGTGCCAGGGCTGCGATGAGCGGGGCGCTTGACATGGGCCGGGGACATGACGCCATCACATTCGACGCCGGTGGCAAAGATCTAGTCGGCAACACCAACGACATGCCGCAAGAACGCATTTCGTTCGTTGCAAGCCACGAGCGGGCGGCGGTCCGGGACGGCGACGAGGGGCGCGTCGCTGGGGGTTGTTTGACGGTGCTGAGCTGGCTGACCGGTACGTGGGAATGCCGAGGATCGGTGGGCACGCAGGTCCAAATCGGTTCGCGGGCAAGGCGGAAGGCGTCAACGTGGCCGTTCTGGCTGTCGAAAGTGTTCGTACAAAGCGCTCGAAGCACAAGTACGCGAACAAGAATCGGCGATCGCCCTGCTCTACGGGCGACGCTATTCGCAAAGCCCCCTTGCAGTCCCACATCAAGGCGCACTGAATGCAAGTACCCAGCCGGTGGCGATGCGTTGTGTCGACCCCGTTGGCGGGTCACGCGTCACACCCGACGGATGCGGTCGACTATGGCGGGATGTCGACTAGTTCGATCAGCCGGGCCGGATCCGGTCGGGGTGGGACCAAAGCGAATGCGTCGCGGGCGATAAGGCCGGCCAGGTGCGGCGTACGCACCTTCGAGTCGACATCCCAGTTTCCGTCCGGCCGGCGGGTGGCGGGCAGGATCCGGGTCGTGTCAGATGCGGCGAGATCACGGGTATCAGCGATGTGTCCCAGGGTCGGCGTGCGCGGGATGCGACTGGTCAGCGCGTCGACAATCGTCGGCGCTGTGATGAGAAGCGCGGCGACCGCGGCGTAGGGGTTGCCGGGTAGGCACAGCACGATCGTGCCGCCCGGAACTTGGGCAGTCAGCTGGGATCCCCCGGGCCGACATGACACGCCGTCGACGATCGTGTCGGCACGTGCGGCCTGCAACGCGCGGCGCAGGTGGTCGGCGGGGCCGTGCCGGGTGGCGCCGACGACGACAACGAGGTCGACAGTGTCGGTTGCGGTGATCAGGTCACAGATTTGGTCGCTGCGGTCAGGGACATGGGTGACTTCCGCGCAGGTGATGTCGAGGGCTCGCAGGTAGTGCGGGAGGACGGGTCCGAGGCTGTCGCGTGTCTGGCCGGGAGCCAGCCCCCCTTCGGTGCGGATCTCATTGCCGGTGAGGATCACTCGGGCGCGTAGCAGGCCGCGGAGTTCGGCGGTCGGGGTCTCGGCGGACACCGCCGCGGACACCAGAGCGAGCGACACCCGGTGGCCGGATGGGGCGAGTTCGGCACCGCAAGGCCAGTTTTCACCTCGGCGTCGGGTGTCGTCACGGATGGGCGCATCGGGCCGGTGCGCGACGCCCGGCTTGCCGAATATCGTGGTGGCGGTGACATATTCGTCCCTGATGACCGTGGTGGATCCGGCGGGGACGCGGGCGCCCGTGCCGATCCGGATCGCCTCCCCTTGCCCTAACGGGTCCGCCCGGGTGGGGCCCGCGACCTGGATGTCCGGGCGCAGGATCCAGGGGCCGTTGCCGCGGATGGCGTAGCCGTCCATCGCGGACACATCAACCGGGGGCAGTGCGGTACCGGTGCACAGGGGTTCGGCAAGGGTGGCTCCGATGTTGTCGGCGAGGTGGGCCCGACGCGCCGGGAGCGGCGCCAGAGACTGGCGGAGCGTCGATCGCGCGTCCTCGACCGACATCATGTGCGTATGCCGACACGCGGGGCGGGCGCGGCCCCCGGTACTGCTTGCGTGTCTTTCTCGTCGGCAGACTGATCAGCCACGCCCGCTGCCGTCCTCGGTGACCGACGAGGTTGCGTCGATGTTGTCCGGCGCAGAACCGTGCTGTTCGGTGACCGCCTGACGGCCGACGGCCAGCAGAACGGCGCCGTCAACTAGCTTGACCCGAGGCCGACCCGTCCGTTTGCCCTCGCTGCGCTCGTGCTGGTCGATCGCCCTCCACGCACGGACGTCGAAGGCAGCCGGCAGTTGCGTCGCCATATCCCCCAATTCGGCAGTCGGCTCTGCCAAGCCGTCGGCGAAGAAGTCCTCGACGAGGCATGTCACGGTCTGCTTGGCGCATTGCTTGTTGGTTCCGATGACGCCGGACGGCCCGCGCTTGATCCAGCCCGTCGCATAGGTGCCGGTCACGGGCTCGCCCGACTCGGGATCGAGAACCCGCCCATTACGGTTGAGAATCCTGGCACGGGCGGAGTCGAACGGGACGGACCCAAGTGGTTTGCCACGGTAGCCGACCGACTGGATGACCAGACCGCAGTCAAGCTCGTCGAACTCGTCCGTCGGCACGGCACGAACGCCCGAGCCATCGGCAACCAGCGTGTTGCGCACCAGGCGAATCCCGCTTACGTGATGTTGACCGAGCAGCCGCTCCGGCGAGGCGCAGAAGCGGAACAGGACCCGACGGTCATTGCTAGGCATGCGCCTGACGAGTTCGGACAGGCGGGCAACCTTCTGGGTGGCCGCGAAGCCCAGGACGCGATCGGGGTCAGTGTCGCAGCCGAACCCCTCGGGGTCGACGGCGACGTCGAGCTCGGGCACGCTGAGCAACCCCAGCAGTTCGCCGTTGGTGAACGCTGCATCGGCCGGGCCGCGACGTCCGACGACGACGACCTCGCGGATGCGGCTAGTCGAGAGCTGTTCGAGTGCGTGCGGGGCGATATCAGACCGGACCAGCCGCGCCGGAGTGCTGAGTAACAGCCGCGCGATGTCGACGGCGACGTTGCCGTTGCCGACCACGACGGCACGTTGCACCGAGAAGTCGAACTCCTGATCAGCGTAGTCGGGATGCCCGTTGTACCAGGCGACGAACTCGGTGGCCGAGTGACTGCCTGGCAGGTCCTCGCCGGGAATGCCCATCATCCGCGCGTTCATGGCCCCGAACGCGTAGATCACCGCGTGGTAGCGCTCGGATAGCTGCTCAGGCGAGATGTCACGACCGACTTCGACGTTTAGCCACAGCCGGAACCTGGGGTCACGCGTCATCCGCTCGAAACCAACGGTGACACCCTTGGTCGCCAGATGATCGGGAGCCACACCGAACCGCACTAGCCCCCACGGCGTCATCAGACGCTCGAACATGTCAACGCGCACCGACACGTCACGGCGCGACAACAGCTCCTGGGCCGCATAGCTGCCGGCCGGTCCCGACCCGACGACGGCCACTCGCACCTCCCGCACGGTGCCGGTCACCCCAGTCTGGGCGTCGGGCACGCTAAGGGAGTACGTCGCCGGTTGTGACTGATTTCGATAGAAAGCGGCATTGAGTTCCGAGAACACGAGTTCATCGGACCCGAGGTCGCAGCCGGGAAGGATCGCATCGACCGGGCAGGCGACCTGGCACGAGCCGCAATCGATGCACATCTCGGGATCGATATAGAGCATTTCGGTCGTGGCGTAGGACGGCTCGTCCGGACGCGGATGAATGCAGTCGACGGGGCATGCGGACACGCAGGCCGCATCATTGCAGCAATGCTGGAGGATGACATACGGCATGAGCCCAGGTCCGCCCTAATCGATGTCAGTCATGTGCGCCCGACTATCACATCGCTACTTCGATGACGTGGGTCCGACGGCCCGGATCCGGATGGGGAGGTTGCTCATCAGCGGCTGCCCCGAATACGGGTCGTAGAAATCGGTCGTGCTGAGCAGCCGGGCCACGCTGCTGCCGATTTCCTGGACGCGGGCATCGTCCTCCGGCGGCCCGCCGAAGCCGAACATCATCGAGACGGTCCCGTTGAGCAGTTCGTCGTCCACGTCCACGATCGAGCGGATGACGCCGTGTCGAGATTCGATCTCGATTAGGTCCCCCCTGGCCAGATCCAGTGCCGCGAGGTCGGTCGAGTTCAGGAAGGCCGGGTTGACGTTGGGGTGCCCCGCCGCACCGCGCGCGTTGTAGGCGGAGTTCACGACGTGCATCATCCGCCGGTTCAGCAGCCGGAACGGGTAAGTGGGATCTGCGGGTTTGTCGGGGGACGGGACGTGCGCCGCGAGGTCGCGGAGCATGTCGGTGTTGCCGACGTCCAGCCGTCCGGTCCAGCCGGGTTCTTTGGGCGCCACGACGACGGGCGGATCGGCAGGGAAGAACGCGCCGTGCGGGTGTCGCTTCAGCTCATCGAGCGGCACCCGGGATCCCCGTGACAAAAGCGTCACCAGGTCGTCCGGTAGGGGTGCGGTCTGCATGTCAAGCGGCACCTTCTCGCCGCCGATCGTCGTGACCACCAGGGGCAGGCCGAGCCGCTGCGCCAGGCCGTAAAAGACCTCCCAGTCCTCGACGACCTCCGAGCCGGCCGGTGGCTCGACGATCGGATCGCTGTACTGCGCATAGTCGGCGGGGAAGCCGTACCCGGTGGCGTAGTGCAAGCTCGCGGACTCGATCCTCTGGGTGTGCCCGGCCATCTCGGGGGTCATGCGGGGCGCGATCACGTAGTCGGCGAGGACGGCCGTCTGTGAGAAGAACGGATCGATCTGGACGAGCAGGTCGAGATGACGCATCGCGTCGATCGTCTGCAACTGGTCGGGGAACGCGGCGACCGGGTTGCCGCCGCAGCTGAACAGCGCCCTGACCCGTCCCGGTCCGTCGAGGAGGATCTCCTCGGCGAGCGTGCTGCTCGGCATGCCCGCGAGGGTGAGGCCGAGCCCCCGGACGCGGGACGGTTCACCGAAGCCGTACGCGGGCGCGGGATCAACCGCCTGAGCTTTGGGCACCTTGGGCGCGGCGAGGGTACCCAGGGTGTCGACCTGCTCGCCCGCCTTGAGCCAGTGCCCGCAGACGGTGTCGATGCACAGCGCGAGGTACTCCATCAGCGTGCCGTGTCCGGCAAAGTGCGGACCGGTTCCGGCGACCACGTAGCCGCGTCCGGCGCGCGCGAAGACCCGGGCGGCCCGAACGAGGTCGTCGGCCTCGATCCCGGCGTGCTCGGCGACGGCGCGGGCGTCGAAGGGACGCACGGCTGCGGCCAGTGCGTCAACGTTGCGCACGTCCTCGTCGGTGAAACCCTTGTCGTGGAGGCCCTCCTGCAGGATCACGTGGAGCATCGCCGCAAGGATCGGGATGTCGTGCCCGGGGCGGGGCTGGAGGTGGATCGTGGCGCGCCTGGCGATGTCCGAACGCCGCGGGTCGATGACGATCAGCTGGGTTCCGGAGCGCAGCCGTTCGGCCAGCCAGTTCCCGGGATGTCCGTTGGGCAGGCCGCCCAGCCCGGTTACGAGGGGGTTGATTCCCAGCATCATGATTGCCCGCGGGTCCGAGAAGCACTGCTGCGGTGCCTGCCAGCGCCCCAGCATCGCCCAGGCGATGGGACGCCCGGGCTTGTCGACGGAGAGCGCGCCGAAGTTCATCCGCGTCCCGATCGCGTCGGCGAAGGCGTACATGACCGGCTGGACCGGGACGTTCTGCATCTGCGTGCCGTAGTAGGTGGCCACCGCACGCGGCCCGGACTCCTCGAGGATCGCCTCGAGCCGCACCGCGATCTCGTCCAGGGCCCGTTCGAACGGGATCGGCTCAAAGCCGCCGTCCGGGGTGCGTTTGACCGAGCGCAACAGGCGGTCCGGGCTGTTGAGGTACTCGGGCATCGCCCGCCCCTTCAGGCAGGTGTAGCCCACATACAGCGGGTTATCACGATCACCGCGGATCGTGACCAGACGCCCGTCCACAACCTCGGCGACCAGCGCACAGCCCTTGTTACAGACCCGACACACCGAAAGCCGCTCCTGAGCCAGGCTGCCCACCATGCCACCAACCCTAAAAGCGTCGAGACGCGTCGTCAATACGTGTGTTGATTTGATCAATATGAACGTTTATTTTATCAATGTGTGCGTTGATTTGCCCCAGGTACATCCGGAGACGCAATTTGCTAACTGCCCCGCCTCGGTGGGGCCGTTGGCGTGACGATAAAGCGGTGCTCGCGTTCGACCCGTCCGCCCGGACATGTTCGACGTCACCCGGCTCGAGCGCGTGCACGCCGCGCAACGACTCGCGGCCGCCCGCGTCTGTTGCGCGCGCCTCAACGGCGCGGCTACACACCGGCGCTGCACCGTGAGCCGGCTGCTCGACACCGGGCATTGAACCGCTCTGCAAAGTTGCGCTCGGCGCGCGGACGCGCCCGGAGCGGTCCCGGGCTGTCGCAACCAGGTGCTGGGATAACTGCCTCCGGTGCGCAATCATGGCAATATTCAGACGATTTCGATGTGCGCTTTTACCACGGCGCCCGCCGCGTCCATCCAGCCCTTGGATGCCGCATACGCGAGCATCTTGTCGAAATCGCCCTGCCACTGCGCGGGCCGGTCCGCGGTGTGCTCTCGCAGCCAGTCCACGTTAATGGCGGCCTGGGCTCCGTCGAGGCGGCCGGCGCCGGCGGCGTGCAGCAAGCCGGCGATCGATTCGGCGGTAGTGCCCTCGGGCACGCGCACGCTGAACCGGGTCAGATCCTCCTCGTCGCTGAGCGAAACCGCAGCCGGGCCGGTCGTCACCTCGACGTACAAGGTGGTCCTCCGCTCGTGCTGGTCACACTAGATGACACCGTCGGCCTCCAGCTCCGCAATGTCGCTCCTTCCGTAGCCCAGCAGCTCGCCGAGCACCCACTCGTTGTCCTCGCCGTAGCACGGCGCCCCGCGGTCGAGCACCCCGCCGATGTGTGCGGGCGTCTCGGACAATTTGACCGGCACCTCGGCCACCGGCCATCGTCCGATCTTGGTTCCGGTGACCTCGGTTAGCCAGTGCAGATGACGCAGCTGCGGGTCGGTGTCGCAGCGGTCGTGAGCGTCTTGGCATACGCCGGCCGGGACGCCGACGGCCTGCAGTTCGTACATCGCCGTGTAGGCGTCCTGCCCGAGCGTCCACCGGGTGATCAACGCGTCCACCTCGTCGGCCTCGGCCTGCGCTCCCGCGGTGAGGGTAAGTAGTCGCTGCCCGGCGGCGTCCACCCCGATCACCTTGGCCAGCGCGCGGCGCTCCTCGTCGCTGACGCACGCGATGGCCAACCAGCGGTCAGTGCCCTGGCACGGATACACCCCGTGCGGGAACGCGCGCCCGTCGGCCGACATATTGCCGGTGCGCGCCCACGTCCGGTCGTTGGCCGACCAGTCCAGGATCGCCCCGCCAGCGACGAAGATGCCCGATTCGGTCTGCGACGCGTCGATCCACTGCCCGCGGCCGGTGCGGTCCCGATGATGCAGCGCGGCGAGCATCGCGGCCGCAAAACTGTACGCCCCGATCCAGTCCAGGTAGGAATAACCCCAACCAGCGGGCATCGCCGGCTCGGGCAGGCCCGACATCTCCGAAACCCCGGACAGCGCAGCGGCAATCGGCCCGACAGCACGGTACCGGCCGTAGCGGCCGACGGTGCCCATGCCCGACTGCTGGGCGTAGATGATGTTGTGGCGGATCTTGCGCAGCCGTTGGTAGTCCAACCCCCAGCGTTCCATCACACCCGGTGAAAATCCTTCCGCGACAATGTCGGACAGCGCAACCAGCTTGCGGGCGATCTCCCGCCCGCGGGGGTCGCGCATGTTGAGCGACAGGCCGCGCTTGCCGGGGTTCTTGTTGTTGAACTGCCCACCCATGTCCGGGTCAGTCACGCCAGGCAGCGGTCCGGTCGCCCGCTCTCGCGCGGCCCGCCCGCCGACCGGGGCCATGGCGGCAACCCTGGTGTCCGGGTTGGCTTTCCATTCCACTTTGATGCACTCCGCGCCGAACGCGGACAGGAATCGGGTACCGCCCGCCGATGCTAGGAACCAAGTGAAGTCAAGCACCCGTACCCCGGCGAGCGGCATCGGCTTGTGGTGTGGCGCTTGCGGCACGAGCGCGGCCACGGCGGCGTCGTCGACTAGCCGGCGGGGCCGGGTGCGGGCCAGGTCTGTCCACACCCGCTCGTCGTCCTCTCCCAGCCGCGGGGCGCGGCGGCCCACCCGCCACGCCGGTCCGGTGGACAGCCACTTGCGCACCGGATAGGTCAGGACGGTGTCCAGTTCCGGGTGGGCGAGCTGCGCGAAGGTGCCGCGCGCAACCCAGTGCGGATCGGCGATGTTCTCGTGCGGCTTGCGCAGCGGCGAGCAGGCGATCCCGGCCTCCTGTGCTTCCTGCCATGGGAAGTTGTCGTAACAGAACTTGCGGGACAACCTGCCGACCAGCTCGATCAGCCGCGCATCGCGCCCCGACTGCAGGCTGCTACCCGGGATGGCGCGACCCTCGGCGCCATCGGCCGACGTGGGCGCGGCGTCGGGGGTGATGCCGTAGCGCGCCACGAACTCGTGGACCCGGTCGTAATCCTTGGCGCCGACCGGCATCACCAAAACCCAACGGCCGTCCTTGGTTTGGCTGATGGTCGGCAACACGGAGACCTTCTCGGCCGCGTGTCTGCAGGTCTGCCGGTACATCGGCGCGTGGCGCATCACCCAGTTCATCAGGTCCAACTCGGTGGACTTGGCGACAGCCTCGTGGATCGCGCAAGTCACCGCCTGGCCCTGGCCCGTACGGCCCTGGTGGAACGCGGCGGCCAGGATGCCGATCACCAGCTGCTCCCCGGCGATCACCAACGATTGCCACAACTGCGGGGCGATCGGCGGTAGGTCGTAGTGCCCGTTGGGTTCGGGGTCGTACCCGCAGTTCATCACGGGTCCGCCGAGCGCGAGGTGCACCAGGTCGGAGCCCTTGAAGCCCGACCACGGACCGGTGTCGCCGAACGCGGTCATGCGGGCCCGGATCAGGTGTGGAAAGCGTTGCCCCAGAACTTGATGCGACAGACCGCGGTCATCCAGATAGCCCGTATCGGTAGATTCCAGCAAGATGTCCGCCGAGCCGATGAGCTCGCCGAAGCGATCGACCTGGCCGGGATCGTCGAGGTCGATCAGCACGGACTGCTTGGCCCGGTTGTGCAGGGCGAAGAAGAGCGACCGACCCGGCCCCGCGGTGTCGCCGAAGAACGGACCGATCGACCGCGTCGGCGCGCCTCCCGGCGGCTCGACCTTGATGACCTCGGCGCCCATGCCCGCCAGCAGCAGGCCTGCGTATTCCGCTCGCTCGTCGGCGAGTTCGACGACACGGACACCCTCGAGCACGCCCGCGGCGGCCGCGTCGGGCACAAAAGGAACTTCGTCGCTAGTCGACATCTGGCTTTGCGTTCACTCCTATCGGGTCAAGAGGACCCATGCTCATCAGATCAGCAATGCGGCCGGACGCCAGGAGTAGGAACTACTCTCCCTGGGCCGCAGGGCTATGTGGTCAAGGCCGCCGCGAGTGGCGATTTGTCGCGGCCGTGACCGCATGCAGAGATGAATCCGCCTCGGCCCCAGCCGGGCCTGCGCGATGGCGAGCCCCGCCCCTGCGCATCCAAGAGATCGCTCACCGGGACCCGCACGTCGTCGACGACGCTCTCGCCGGCCAGCAGCGGCTGCAGCCACTGCGCACGCTGCCGGGCGGTGACGACCACGTGCAACCCGGTCAGGCGCTTGACGTCGTCGGCCGCGGTGGCCGACATCGAGAAGCCCATACCGGGTGTCAGGCGGGTTGCGCCGGTGCCAGCCCGGCGGCCGCGCGGCGGTCCACCTTTCCGGTCGGCGTAACCGGAAGCGCGTCAACGAATTCCACGATCCGCGGCTTCTTATAGGAGCCCAGCTGGTTTTCGGCGAACGCCGTCACCGCCGCGGCGTCCAGGCAGCTGCCCGACCGCCGGACCACGACGGCCTTGACCAACTCGCCCCACGTCGCGTCGGCCACGCCGACCACCACCACCTCGCTGATCTCGGGATGGTTGCTCAGCGCGCGCTCGACCTCGGCCGGGAAGATGTTCTCACCGCCGCAGATGATCATGCTCTTCTTGCGGTCCACGATGTAGACGTAGCCGTCCTCGTCCCACGTCCCGGCGTCGCCGCTATGCACCCAGCCGCCGCGAAGCAGTTCGGCGGTTTCCTCGGGCATGTTCCAGTACCCCAACATGTTTCCCGGGCCCCGGTGGCAGATCTCACCGACGGACTTGCCGTCCTGCGGTACGGCGGCGCCGTCCTCGTCGAGCACGGCCACGGTGCTCAGCAGGGCGCTGCGCCCACAGGACCGCAACCGGTGCGGGTGGTCGCCGGCGAACGCCCTGCGATGATCCTCTGGCCCAAGATAGGTGCCAGGACCGTGTTCGGACATCCCCCAGGCCTGGATCAGATCGGCGTCGAACAGTTCGGCGGCTTCGCGGATGACGGACTCACCCATCGGCGCTCCGCCGTACTCCACCTGACGCACCGATGGCAGCCGGACGCCTGCGTCACGCACGGCACCCATCAGTCGCGGCAGCATCGTGGCGATCGCGAAGAACCCACTCACCCGTTCCTCGCGGATGATGTCGACCAGTTGGGGCGCGTTGAAATTCGCGATCACCACCGGCCTGCCGCAGGCCAGGTACGCCAGCGGCATGTACCCCACCACGTGGAACAGCTGGCCCAGCATGAGGTAAACGTCGGTCTGCATAATGCGGGCGGCGGCGAGGTAGCTTAGCGCGCATGCCCCGTACGAAAACTGCGTGTGCACGGCACTTTTCGGGATGCCGGTGGTTCCACCCGTGGAGACCGCAAGGAACGGCTTGGTCAGCAGGGACTCGGGGCCGGGCAGAACCGAACCTCGCGCCTGCCGCCCCGCCGCGCCGCGGCCGAGCAGCTCCTCGTACTCGGAGTCCTGGCCCGTTTCCCACGCCACCCAGGCCCGCGCGCGGATCACGGAGCTCAACTCCTTGACGACCGGTTCGTAGGTCTTCTCGTAGAACACCACAACCGGGTCGGCACCGTACAGGGCGTGGGTCAGCTGCGCCTCGGACAACCGCCAGTTCAGCGGGAACAGCAGCGAGCCGCTGGCCGCGCACGCCAGGTAGAGCTCGACCAGCTCGATGCAATTACGGGACAGTACCGCCACCCGCTGGCCGGGCCCGAACATGTTCAGCAGACAGATCGCCAGCGTGTGCACCCGGTCGGACAGCTCGCCGAAGGTGCGGCTTCTTCCGCGTTGCGCGTCGATCAAGGCGGGAGCGTGCGGCGCGTAGCGGGCTGCCTTCAGTCCGAGTTCTGCGGCGGTGATCAAACTGATGTTCTTCCTGCGTGATGGCCGACTGTTCGTATACAGCGCACCGCGCGCGACACCCGGGCCGGAAGAGTAGTGGCTACTCCCCCACCCACCCAATTTTCGCCCAGGTAAATCCCGCGCGCCGCTTCCTCCGGGTCACGACCGGGAAGGCAGGGCGACCGCGCACACCGGCGCCGCCAGCCCGGGCCCGTGCGCATCGTGCACGTAGACGGCGCCGCCCCGTCCGTCGGGGTACTCCTCGTTCACGCCGGTCAACACATACAGGCTGCGCAACGCCGGGCCACCGAAGCACACCGACGTGACCAGCGGATGCGGAACTGGCAACTCCGCGACGCGAGTGCCGTCGGGTCGCCACCCCAGCACCACACCCCCGCCGGCCATGGCGACAAGCACCGACCCGTCTGCGGCCACCGCCAGCCCGTCGGGGATGCCGTCGTATTCGCTTAGCTCGACGAACACCCGCCGGTTGTCGTCGTCATCGAAGGCCCATACGGTCCGCCGGTGGGAATCGACGTGGTAGAGCACGTCACCGGAAGGGGAGACGCCAAGGCCGTTGGATACCAGCACGTCGTCGGCAAGCACCGTCACCCCGCCGCCGGCGTCGACCCGGTAGAGCCTGCCCGGCGCGCGCTGCGCCTCGCGTGCACTCTCGTGCGGGGAGGGGCCTGTGCCCACCGAACCGACGACGAGCCGACCCCTGGCGTCGGCAGTCAGGTCGTTAAAGAAGGTTTCGTCGGGGCCCGTCTCGAGGATCACCGTGGTGGTGCCGTCGGCGCTCTTGTGCGCGACGTTGCGGCCGGCGACGACCAGTCCGCCATCGCGGTGGGCGACCAGACCGCCGATCCCCTTGCGGTGCGGGATGACGACGTCGGGGCGACCATCGACGCCGTCGTAACGGTACACGCCGCCGCCGGTCATGTCCGAGAACAGCAGGCCCTGGCCGTCATACCAGCGGGCCGCCTCCAACAGGCCGAAGCCGTCAATCAGTCGCCGCATCGCCGCCTCCTACAGGCCCAGTTCGCGGGCGGTCTCACGCAGCCCGTCACGGTGTTCGGGTGCCGCGATCTCGATCAACCGCTTGGCCCGTTCTGCCTCGCTAGTGCCGCGCAGCTGCGCAACGCCGTACTCGGTCACGACGACGTCGACATCGCTGCGCGCCACCGTGACTCGCTGCACCCGGGCGACCACGCGGCTGATCCCGCCGCGCGCGGTGGCCGGCAGCGCGATCACCGAGCGTCCACCCGTCGCACGCACCGCGGGCCGCAGATAGTCCACCGATCCGCCGATGCCACCCAGGTAGCGCCCGCCCGCGACCTCGGCGTTGACCTCTCCGAACAGGTCGACCTCGATGGCCGAGTTGACAGACAGGAAATCGTCGATGGACGAGATCACCGCGGCCGAGTGCGTGTGGTCCACCGATCGCAACCGTAGACCCGGCGTCGCGGCGGCCAAGGTGACGGCGTCCCGGCCGCCCAGGATCGATCCGGCGACGGTCAACCCGGGGTCGACGGTCTTGCGCGCGTTGGTGATCGCGCCGTCGCGCACGAGTTCCAGGATTGTCTGGCCGACCATGCCGGTGTGCACGCCGAGCTCGCGCCGGCCCGCGGCAGCCGCCAGCACCGCGTCACCGAGCTTGCCGACGCCGATCTGGATGCAGCTGCCGTCACGGACGAATTCGGCCACCCGCTTGGCGATGAGCTCCTCGGTGTCCGACGGACGGGAACACGGATAGTCGGGCAGTTTCCGGTCCGACTCGACGAACCCGTCGAACCGGTCGAAGGGTATCGCGGTGTCCCCTTGGATTCGTGGCACGTTCTCGTTGAGCTCGGCCAGCACCACCGGCGCCGCCGCGACCGCCGGCCAGATGTAGTCCGACGCCACGCCCAGGCTGCACATGCCGTTCGAGTCCGGCGGGCTGACCAGCACCAGCGCCACGTCGGGACGCAACGGCCCGGCCGTCATCGACCAGCTCAGCTCCGACATGTGACACGGGATCAGGCTCAGCCTGCCCTGCGCCAACAGCTTTGCGTTGACACCCATTCCGACGAAGCTGAGCAGGTTCACCTCGGCAGGCGCGCGCTCGAGCACCGAGGTCAGGCTCATGCCCGCGAACAGCCGGACCTCGGGCAACCGCTCCTCAAACAGCGCGTCGAGCAGCGCGGTGGGCTCGCCGAGGACCTGACCAGCCACCAACATGGCACCGGGGGTGATCGTGTGGCGCAACGACATCGGGGCTGTACCTGTGGGGGCAGCGAATTACGATGGCGACCGCGTCGACACCTGCGGCCCTGCCGACTTGAGGCCGTGTTGGCCGCCGAGCGCATGCCCCATCCTGGTCTGCTTGGTCCACAGGTAGTGCAGGTTGTCCGACGACGGAGTGGTGATCAGCGGGATGCGCTCGGTGACGTCGATTCCGTTGTCCCGCAAGCCGGTTACCTTGCGAGCGTTGTTGGTGAGCAGCCGCACTCGGCCGAGGCCCAGCGTGCGCAGCACCGCGGCCGCGCCCGCATACTCGCGCGAATCCGAACGGTAGCCCAACGCCAGGTTCGCATCGACGGTGTCGAGTCCTTGATCCTGCAGCGAATAGGCCCGCAGCTTGGGCAACAGGCCGATCCCGCGGCCTTCGTGGCCGCGGATGTAGACCACCGCTCCGGTGCCCTCGTCGCTGATCTGGCGCATCGACATCTGCAGCTGCTCACCACAATCACAGCGGGCCGACCCCAGCGCGTCACCGGTCAGGCACTCCGAATGCAGGCGCACCAACGCGGGCCTGGCTGCGCCGGGATTGCCGCGGACCAGCACGACGTACTCCAGACCATCGCCACCGCGGAACCCGAAGGTGCGCCAATCGCCGTAGCGGCTGGGCAGCACCGTCTCGGCGGCCAGCCGCACCACCGCGTCGCCGCCAGCGCCGGGCTGATACGCCCACTGCGGAATGGCCCGGAGGTGATCGGCAAGCTCGGCGACCGAGATCATCGGCAGGCCATACCATTCGGCGAACGATCGCAAGACGGCCCCCCTGGCCATCGTGCCGTCGTCGTTCAGGATCTCGCAGATCACCCCGGCCGGGGTACGTCCGGCCAACCGGGCCAGATCGACCGACGCCTCGGTGTGGCCGCGCCGAGCCAGCACACCGCCAGGGGTGTAGCGCAGCGGGAACACGTGGCCCGGCCTGCGGAAGTCCGATGCGGCGCTGCTAGCGTCGACGGCGCGGCGGATGGTCGCGGCCCGGTCGGCGGCGCTGATGCCCGTACTGCCGGGCACGTCGAGATCGATGCTGATGGCAAAGTTGGTCTCTGCACCGCCGCCGGCCACCATCGGTGCCAGCTCCAGTGCGTCCAGCCGGCGCGGTTCCATCGCCACACAGATCAACCCGCGGCCCCGCACCGCCATGAACGCGATCGACTCCGAGGTCACCGCATCGGCGGCGATCACTAGGTCGCCTTCGTTCTCCCGGTCGGCATCGTCGGTGACGACCACCATCCGCCCCCCGCGGATCGCATCAACGGCATCAGCAAGCATGTCAACACCGTACGACGCCTCCAGGCTGTCGTCAACACGTGTGTTGATCACATCGCCTGGGGGTCTGCCGATCCGGTTCAGTGGGGTTTGCCCAGCCAATTCGCAGCGCAGCGCCGCGACGGCGGTGTCCTGTCGTGCGATACGGTTTCGGCACCCGGAGCGCGGCGGCCGCCGCGGGGCAGTGCACCAACGGGAGGCTCGGACGCGCCACAGCTGGGTGGAGTACCGATGTGCTGGCCGGGTCGGGTCTGACGTGCACCAGAACCCGAACGAACTCGGGGCCGACACACGGGAGTGACCGACGCAACAACGCCGACGATAGGCGCGGGTCGGAGTTGGAAATGATGATTGAGATCACCGGATGGCCTTTCCTCGGCCGAGGGGAAGAGTTAGCTGCGCTCGTGCGGCAGTATCGTCGCGATCCCGTGCCACAAGCCAGGCATTGACGGTCGGCGCCCGACGAGGCGATGCGGTCAACTTCTACGTTGACTATGTCGGGCCCCAGCCCTACAGTCGGTTCAGGCTGTCGCCGCTCGACGCTGCACGCAGCCGATCACTACCCACGGAGCTCACATGGCCAATGTCGCTGTCGTACAAGCATTCATCTCCGCATTCGGTTGCGGAGAAGCCGAGACGGCGCTAGGTCAGCTGCACGGTGACGCGCAGGTGTCCGAACCCGCCAGTATGCCGAGCGGAGGCGAGTACGCGGGCAACGCGGGGTTCGTCGGCTTTCTGGCCACGGTCGCGGCCACCTACGATGTCAAGATCCACCGGGCCAAGGTGATGGACGCAGGCGACATGCCGATGGCCCGCCTCGAGCTCACCCGGACGGCGCACTCCACCGGCGCCAGCCTGGACACCCGACGCCAGCGTGAGGCCGCTTCCGTGATCGGGCGGCTGGAATGAAGCAGTCGTTCGGTGCCAAACTGCCTGGGGCCGTGCCCCGGTGGGCCGCGACGTACCGCGACATTCCCGACTTGGTAGTCGAGCTCGAGCGCGTCGGATTCGATGACGTGGTCGACGGTGAGCACATCCTGTTCACCCCGGTGATGCACCATCCCGGCGGTGCGGGGAACATGGTCCACGGCCGCGACACCCAGCACTCCGACCGCGCCGACACCCTCATGACGTTCGCCGCCGCGGCGGCGAAGACGACCACGATCAAGTTCGTCTCCAGTGTGCTGCTGCCCGCGGCACACGGTTTCGCGGTGCTGGCACGCCAGGCGTCCACCCTCGATGTGATCTCGGGTGGGCGGTTCGTGCTCGGTGTGGGAATGGGTTGGGATGCTGCTGAATTCGAGGCCCAGGGCATCCCGGCCAACGAGCGCGACGCCCGTGCGGAGGACGTCATCCGCGCGTGCATGCAGTTGTGGCAGTCCGGACTGTCGAGCTATCACGGCCGTTGGATCCACTTCGACGACGTGATCAGCGAGCCGGCCCCGTACACCGCGGGCGGTCCGCCCGTGTGGTGGGGCGGTAACGCCATCAAGGGCCCGACCGCGCGTCGGGTCGCCGAGTTCTGCGCGGGCTGGCTGTCACGTGAGGCCGCCGAGTACGACGAGATCGCGCGTTCGATCGAATCGATCCGCACCAAATGCCTGGAACTCGGCCGCGATCCGGCGACCGTTTCCTATCGCTGCTCGCTGACTCCGACGGGCTGGCAGGTACCCCCGCTTGTCGACGACCTCATCGATGCCGCCATCGCTAGCGGGCAGCGCCTGGGTGGTCTGGGCATCACCAATTTCACGGTGCCGCTGAACTATTACCAGCTCGACCTGGATGCACTGCAGCGGCTGCTGAAGGCCCTGCGTGCGGCCTGAGTTTCACCGCACCCCGCATTCCCCGGCAAGTCAACACGCCAGTTGACAGCAGGCGGCGATGGTGTCAGGGTCTGTTGGCAGGACGTAGTTTCAGTCACATGCTCGGCCCGAAAGGCGTTGGTAATGAAAGTGCGCGCTGCCGTATTGCTCTCCGCTCCCGGCAAGCACAAGACCATCGAGGCAGAGCTACCACGGAGGTATCGCTAGGCCCGGCGGTCGGCGACGAACGCGGCGACGCGGTCAAGCGCACGCCTGCTGTGCGCTTCGTTTTCGGCGCTGATGTCGAACGCGATCTCGGTGGCCCCCGCCCGCTGCAGCGCGTCGACCTTCGCAGGGTCGGTGGCCGCCGAGGTGAAGGGGATGACCTCCAGCGAACCGGGATCGCGGCCGGCGAGGGCGACCCGGTCGCGAAGTCGCGCCACCGCGTCGGACATGTCGTGGCCGCCGACCGGGATCCAGCCCGCCCCGAACTCGGCGACGTGCTCGAACACGACGCGGCTAGGGGCGCCCCCGACGAGCACCGGCAGCGGCCGCTGTGCCGGCTTGGGCCACGACCAGGAGGGCGCGATCGACACGAATCGGCCGTCATAACAAGCGATCTCGCACTCCCACACGTTGCGCATGGCCAACACGTGCTCGCGGGTGCGCGCACGCCGGGTCGCGGGGTCGACGCCGTGGTCGGCCATCTCCTCGCGGTTCCAGCCGTAGCCGACGCCGACGGCCACCCGGCCGCCGGATTGCTGGTCGATGGTGGCCAGCGCCTTGGCGGTGACAATCGGATCACGCAGCGCGGCGAGCAGCACGCCGGTGCCCACGCGGATCCGCGACGTCGCGGCCGCCGCCATGGCGACTGCCGATAGCGCCTCCAGGTTGCGGAGGTAACGCTCGGGCAGCTCCCCGCCCAGGGGATAGGGCGAATCGCGCGACACCGGAATGTGGGTGTGGTCGGGGATCCACAACCCGTCGAACCCGAGTTCCTCGACGGCGCGAGCGATGTCGGCGACTCGGGAGCCGCGATCGGTCGCGACGAGCGTGACGCTATACCGCATGGCGCGGCCGCCCGTCGGCGGTCACAGGTCGATCACCCCGACATCGGGTCCAGTCTTGACCGTCACCGCCGTGCCGTACGGCAGGCAGAGCTCGCCGATCTTGGCCAGGATCGCTTGCCCCCGTTGGCCGTCCGCGCGAGCGGGAAAGCCCGTCGTCGCGCGCCGCGCGGTGCTCCACACCATCGGATGCAACTCGATCCGCGTGACTCGGTGGGACTCGGCGTCCACGGTGCACACCGGGACCACGAAACCCGGCTCGTGGCCGT
>DASQRI010000459.1:0-9359 GCA_035642975.1 Mycobacterium sp. | reverse complement strand
CGATTCACCGCGTTCCGCACCGACAAGACGGCACCGAAAGACTCCGGTCTGCGCCGGATGACCGTGTTGTCCAGCGCCAAGGGTGCCAAATCGCAGGCCGCGCACGCGGCGGCGGTCGCGACCGCCGTCTCCACCGCGCGTGATTTCGTCAACACCCCGCCCAGCCATCTGTTTCCAGCCGAATTCGCCAAGCGAGCAACCGCTTTGGGCGAATCGGTGGGTCTCGAGGTCGAAGTGCTCGACGATAAGGCGCTGCAGAAGCACGGCTACGGCGGCGTCATCGGGGTCGGCAAGGGTTCGTCGCGGCTGCCGCGGTTGGTGCGGCTGACCCACCACGGGTCACGGCTGGCCAAAAAACCCAAGCACGCCAAGAAAGTTGCCCTGGTCGGTAAGGGCATCACCTTCGACACCGGTGGTATATCGATCAAGCCGGCGGCGTCGATGCATTACATGACCTCGGACATGGGCGGTGCCGCAGCGGTGATCGCCACCGTGGCGCTGGCCGCTCGGCTGGAGCTGCCGATCGATGTGATCGCGACCGTGCCGATGGCCGAGAACATGCCGTCGGCGACGGCCCAGCGCCCCGGTGATGTGCTGACCCAATACGGCGGCATCACCGTCGAAGTGCTCAACACCGACGCCGAGGGGCGACTCATTCTGGCCGACGCCATCGTCCGGGCATGCGAGGACAACCCCGACTACCTGATCGAGACATCGACGCTGACCGGCGCGCAAACAGTCGCACTCGGCTCGCGCACGCCGGGGGTGATGGGCAGCGACGAGTTCCGCGACCGGGTCGCCGCGATCTCGCAGCGGGTCGGCGAGAACGGCTGGCCGATGCCGCTTCCGGACGAGCTTAAGGAAGATTTGAAGTCCACGGTGGCCGACCTGGCCAACGTCAGCGGACAACGCTTCGCCGGCATGCTGGTTGCTGGGGTGTTCTTGCGCGAGTTCGTCGCCGACGGGGTGAACTGGGCGCACATCGATGTCGCTGCGCCGGCCTACAACACCGGCGGCCCCTGGGGTTACACCCCCAAAGGAGGCACGGGTGTGCCGACCCGCACCATGTTCGCGGTGCTGGAAGACATTGCCAAGAACGGCTAGCGCCTAATTGGTCAGCAACGAAAGCACCCTGCGGGCCACCGTGCGCCGCGGCCAACCGGTCCAGCCGTCACCGGCCAGCGCAGCGTTCGCCGCGTTGCGGCCACACGCGCCGTGCACCGAGCCACCCGGTGTCGCCGACGCGCTGCCCAGGTACAGCCGCTCGATCGGGGTCTCGGCTCGCCCCATCCCGGGCGCGGGACGAAAGACCAGCATCTGCTGCAGCTGAGCGGTTCCGCCATTGAGTGCACCCTGGTGCAGGTTTGCATCGCTGGCTTCCAGATCCGATGGCCGTTGTACGAATCGGTTGATCACCCGTCCGCCAAAGCCGGGTGCATGTTCCTCGATGACATGGTCCACTGCTTTCGCCAGCCGCTCCGCCGACGCGTCATCGGAGACCTTCCTCGGCAAATGGGTATAGGCCCACACACTTTCGGTGCCGCTCGGTGATCTACTCGGATCTGCCGTAGTGGTCTGTCCCAGCAGCATGAACGGATGCTCGGGCACGACCCGGGTGTTCAGCTCAGCCATCCATCGCACCAGACCGTCGGCGTCGGCCCCCAGATGGACGGTGCCCACGCCGGTCAACTTCGGCGAGCGCCATGGAATCGGCCCGTTCAACGCGTAGTTGACCTTGACCACCGGTGGATCCCACGCGTAGTGCTCGAGCTCGCGAAGCAAGCCGTTGGGCAGCGCATCCGTCGGCAGCATGTCACCGAAGAGGCGTGGCGCGGTCACGTCGGCCACGACTGCCCGGTGCGCGCGGACGGTTCGCCCCCCGGTAGTGCTGACTGCGACCGCTCGGCCCCTGCGCACCTGGATCTGTGAAACCTCTTGGTTGCATTCGATCTGCACGCCCGCCGAGCGGGCGCGGTTGACCAAAGCTGCCGTCAACTGACCGGAGCCGCCGACCGGTACCGGCCATCCGAGGTCCTGGCCCAGCATCGTCATCAAGAAGCCCATTGCGCCGCTGCCGGGCGCATCGGGTGGAATATCGGCGTGCATCGCGTTGCCCAACAACAAGACTCGGGGCGCATCGCCGGCGAATAACTGGTCGGCCAGGGTGGTCGCCGGCTGCACCAACAAATGCGCCAGTCGAAGTGCTTCTGACGTGCCGAGTTTGCGCAGCAGCCGCAGCATCGGACGCACTGGCGGAAACGGCGACAGCAGCGCCTCGAGCAGTGGCGATTTGATTTTGTTCCACAAATCGACGACGTCCCGCCAGTTATCGCCGTCCCCAGCGTGTTGGCGCTCGAACTCCGTTGCGGTACGGCCCAGGTCGCGGTACAGGACGGGCGGGTCACCGTCGGTCGCGCTGCGGGGATGACCCACCACCGCCGGCGCGTGTGACCATCGCAGTCCGTGGTCCTCAAGTCGCAACGCCGTGATAGCCGGTGAGGCGACTGTCATCGGATAGAAGGAGCTGAACAAGTCGGTGATGTAGCCCGGCGTCAGTTCGGCGCTGCGCACCGCGCCGCCGGGCTCGGGCTGAGCTTCAAGCACCACCACGTCCCAACCGGCGTCGGCCAGCATCGTGGCGGCAACCAGCCCGTTGTGTCCTGCACCGATCACGACCGCATCGGCTGCATCCTCGCCGCGGCCGGCCATTGGCTACTTGACCTGACTGGTCTCGAAGTGTTCGGCGAGCGCTGCCAGCCGTAGCAGGCACTCCCGGTTGCGGGGATGGATCGCGGCGAGGGCCAGTCGATCCGGGATCAGGGCCGCCACGCCCTTGACCGGCACCTCAATCATTTCGACCCGGCAGCCGTCCGGCCTGTCGTGGAGTCGCATCGTTATCCGGGCCGCGCCGAGCGGTCCGAGGTGCGCCAGCAGAACGAGTTCGTGCGGCGGCTCACATCGTTCGACGACGGTCTTGTCGTTGATGACCAACGGCCAAACGCCGATCGAGTGCCGGATAGCGGCGCCGGGCTCGGGCCAGTTGGAATCCACGGCACGGGTACGGCTGTTGCCGACAACCCATTGCGCGTATGTCCAGCCGTCGGCGATCACGTCCCACACACGGTCACGACTCGCCGCGATATCTCGTGTTGTTGTCACTGGGGTCCCTCGCATCCTGTTCAGATCTCGATGCGAATACCCTTGACTGGCCGGAACCAAGCCTCAAATGGTTGCGTGATAACTGCCTGGGCAGAACGCCGACGGGCTAGTGGTGCAGCGCCGGGCGCTGAAACCACCTCATCTTCTGCCGCCAGGATTGCGCGGACGTCAATGCGAAACCCGCGCCGCATAGGCAGCAGAAGAACCAGACCAGCCCGGCAGTGAATGTGCCTTGGAGCGGGGGGATCACCGCAGTGACCATCCGCACCATGCAGGCCGAGATACCGCTGGCCGAGGCGACCAGGTACAGGTTCGCGATGGTCCGCGACCGCGGGTCCCTGCGTAGCACCAGCAGCGCACGCGAGCCGAACGTCAGCAGGTAAGCCAGGGTTCCCGTGAGCAATACCCAGTACACGCTGAGCCACAAGTCGGTGTGCAGCGCGAAGAAATCGCTCGCATAGGTCTTGCTGCCAGCGCTCAACGTGAAGGTCGCCAACAATAGCGGGATGCACAAGGTGGCCGGCCGCTCTACCCACTGTTTGAACGAGGCCTGCAGCGCGTGGTCGTCTTCAAGCCGCCCGACGGCGTTGTAGACGATCGCCGAGGCCGCGACGATGTAGCAGTCGTGCCCGATGTAGTTCTGCAGGTTCCATTCGCCGGTGATGTTGTACAGCGCGACACCGAGCGTCTGGGAGGCCATCGGCGATATCAGGGCGACGGCGGATCCCTGCAGGGCGATGTTCAGCGTGGCCGCCACCTCCCACCGGCAATGCCAGGTGACTCGCCGTATCCAGAGGCTCCACGAGATGGACGCGAGGGTGATGATGATGAGAGCGGTGAGAGCCATAGTGGTACCCATAGAAAAGTTGTATTACAACGGGGGTGCGTCGTGGCGTGGTCGCCACTCCGCGAGCTTTGTCGGCTGGGCGGTCTTGACCGCGCTGACGGTCGCAACCTGGAATCCCGCGGCGCCGCCACGAATCTCTTCGGCCAGCGCGGTGACCTCTTCGGGGTCGATGAAGCGGTAGCGCGTCAGCAGTTCGGCGCGATTGATGCCGAGATTGGCTGCGGCAACCCGAAGGTTGTCCGCGGTGATCAACGTTCCCTTGTCCAGCTGGTCGTAGTACGTGGACCGCGGCAATTGCATCGCGGTCCAGATCTCTTCCCTGCTGAGGGATCGGCCCGCCAAGTAGGAGAGCACGGTGGCAAGTTCCTTGCCGCTGTCATCGGGATACACGAGGAACAAGATATCCGGATTTTCGGCTTGTCGAAATCGGAATCGCGTTAAATGCCGATTATCTAGGGGTTGTGAAACATTCTGTATCCACCTGCCTGGAATCCCAGTCCGATAAATTGGACGTCCATTGGTGCCGGTCGATGCAATTACGGGGTCTCGTCGGTGCCCGCACGGCGCGCAGCTCACGGCGATGCCGCCGCGGAGGTTTCGACCCGCCCCGGGGCGGGTCGAACTCGGTGGCAACGGGCTCGCCCTGGGTGTGTGGCGACGTCGCCACAGTGACAGGATGGTTTCGGTATCCGCTTGGGTGCAGCTTCGGGTACATCACGCTGTGGTAAGCCAGAGGTCGTCCCGCGCCCACCGACCGATCGATCGAGGAGTCAGACAGAGATGGCCTTCTCAGTTCAGATGCCGGCACTCGGTGAGAGCGTGACTGAGGGAACCGTCACTCGCTGGCTCAAGCAAGAAGGCGACACGGTCGAACTCGATGAGCCTCTGCTGGAAGTGTCCACCGACAAGGTGGATACCGAGATCCCCTCACCCGCGGCGGGCGTGCTGACCAAGATCGTTGCCCAGGAAGACGACACCGTCGAGATCGGCGGCGAGCTGGCCGTCATCGGCGACGCGGCCGAAGGCACGCACGGCGACGGCTCCGGGCAACCCGCCGCCGAAGCAGCACCAGAACCGCAATCGGAGCCGGAGGCCGCGCCCGCGCCAGAGCCGCAACCGACGGCCGAGCAAGAGCCGGCCGCCGCGCCGCCGGCCGGCGAGCAGGGCGCGACCGGCGACTCTCAGCCGGTGTTGATGCCCGAACTCGGCGAGTCGGTTACCGAGGGCACGGTGACCCGGTGGCTGAAGAAGGTCGGCGACGCGGTGGAGGTCGACGAGCCACTCGTGGAAGTGTCCACCGACAAGGTGGACACCGAGATCCCGTCGCCTGTCGCGGGCACGCTGATCAGCATCACCGCCGAGGAGGACGTCACAGTCTCGGTCGGCGGTGAGCTGGCCAGAATCGGGACGGGCGCCACCACGTCGGCACCCGAGCCCCCGACTGCCCCGGCTGCACGGCCGGAGGCGGCGCCAGAACCGCGACCCGAGGCCGCGGCGACGAAACCCGCGCCGCAAGCCACACCCGAACCGGCACCCGCGCCGCAAGCCGCACCCGAGCCCGTGCCGGCGGCCGGCGGGTCGAGCACGCCGTACGTCACCCCGCTGGTGCGAAAGCTCGCTGCCGAGAACAACATTGACCTCAGCGCGTTGAGCGGAACCGGGGTAGGCGGACGCATCCGCAAACAGGATGTGTTGTCGGCCGCTCAGCAGAAGGAGGAAGCCGCGCAGGCGCCGGCCCCCGCCCCGGCCGCGCAGGCCCCGTCCGCCGCCAAGCCGAGCGCGCCGACGCCCGCGTTGGCCCACTTGCGCGGAACCACCCAGAAGGCCAGTCGGATTCGCCAGATCACGGCCAACAAGACCCGGGAATCGCTGCAAGCCACGGCGCAGCTCACCCAGACCCACGAGGCCGACATGACCCGGATCGTGGCATTGCGGGAGAAGGCCAAAGCCGCGTTCGCGGAGCGCGAGGGCGTGAACCTGACCTTCCTGCCGTTTATCGCCCGCGCCGCGATTGACGCGCTCAAGATGCATCCAAACATCAACGCCAGTTACAACGAGGACACCAAGGAGATCACCTACTACGACGCCGAGCATCTCGGCTTCGCCGTCGACACCGAGCAGGGCCTGCTCTCCCCCGTTATCCACAACGCCGGCGACCTGTCGCTAGCCGGGTTGGCGCGCGCCATCGCCGATATCGCCGCCCGCGCCCGATCCGGTGATCTCAAGCCCGACGAGCTGTCCGGCGGGACCTTCACGATCACCAACATCGGCAGCCAGGGCGCGCTGTTCGACACTCCGATCCTGGTTCCGCCGCAGGCGGCGATGTTGGGCACCGGGGCCATCGTCAAACGACCTCGGGTCGTCATCGACGACACCGGCAACGAATCCATCGGAGTGCGGTCGATTTGCTACCTCCCGCTGACCTACGACCACCGACTGATCGACGGAGCCGACGCCGGACGGTTCCTGACCACCATCAGACATCGACTCGAAGAAGGCGCTTTCGAGGCCGATCTGGGACTGTAGACAGGGCTTGAAGCGTGACCGCCACCGTCGCGATCGCCGGCTCGTCTGGCCTGATCGGCTCGGCTCTGGTAACGGCGCTGCGCACAGCAGACCACCACGTACTGCGGATCGTGCGTCGGACGCCGACGAATGCCAGTGAGCTGCATTGGGATCCCGACAGCGGCGAACTCGACGCAAGCGCACTGGACGGAATCGACGCGGTGGTGAATTTGTGCGGCATCAACATCGGGCGGCGACGCTGGTCTGGCGCGTTCAAGCAGAATCTGCGCGATAGCCGCATCACCCCTACGGAAGTGTTGTCCGCGGCGGTCGCCGACGCGGGCGTCGACGTGCTGGTCAATGCCAGCGCGGTCGGCTACTACGGCGACACCAAAGATCGCGCGATCGACGAAACCGCTTCAGCGGGAAGCGGTTTCCTGGCCCAATTGTGTGAAGACTGGGAAGCCGCCACGGTGCCCGCCCGGGACGCCGGAACCCGGGTTGTGCTGGCCCGTACCGGTGTGGTGCTGGCCTCGTCGGGCGGCGCGTTGCGCTGGTTACGTCCGCTGTTCTCGGTGGGCCTGGGTCCTCGCCTGGGTAATGGCCGCCAGTACATGTCCTGGATCAGCCTTGAGGACCAGGTGCGGGCGCTGCAGTTCGCGATCTCCGACAGCCGGCTCTCCGGGCCGGTGAATATCACCGGTCCGGCGCCGGTCACCAACGCCGAATTCACGGCGGCGCTGGGCCGTACCGTGAACCGGCCCACCCCGCTGATGATGCCGGGGTTCGCGGTGCGCGCCGCGCTCGGCGAGTTCGCGGACGAGACCCTGTTGAGTGGACAGCGCGCGATCCCGGCCGTGCTGGAGCGCGCCGGTTTCGAGTTCCACCACACCACCGTCGGGGAGGCATTGCGGTACGCGACCGCGACGCGTGATGTCACCTAGGCGCTGCCAGGCGACAGCCAGGTTTGAGTTGTAACCTCCACGCTGTGAGCTCCATCCGCTCGAGTGCAGCCCCGGTCGATGTCCGCCAGATGGATACTGTGGACTATCGCGTGGCCTGGGAGCTGCAACGGGAGTTGGCCGACGCCCGAGTGGCAGACGGCACCGACAAGCTGCTACTGCTCGAGCACCCGTCGGTCTACACCGCCGGGCGTCGCACGCTGGAGCACGAACGACCGACCGACGGCACGCCGGTCATCGACACCGACCGTGGCGGCAAGATCACCTGGCATGGGCCGGGCCAGTTGGTCGGCTACCCGATCATCGGCCTGGCCGAACCGCTCGATGTCGTCAATTACGTTCGGCGCATTGAGGAATCGCTGATCAAGGTGTGCACCGACCTGGGCCTGGATGTCGGCCGCGTCGACGGCCGCTCCGGGGTGTGGGTGCCGGCCGGTGGTGGTAAGCCGGCGCGCAAGCTGGCGGCCATCGGCGTGCGGGTCTCGCGGGCGACGACGCTGCACGGGTTTGCCCTCAACTGCGACTGCGACCTGGACGCGTTCGGACGCATTGTGCCGTGTGGCATCGCCGACGCGGGGGTGACATCGGTGTCGGCCGAACTGGGCCGCCGGATCGGTGTCGAAGACGTCCGCTCGGCGGTTGCCGACGCGGTGTGCGACGCCCTGGACGGCCGGCTTGCGGTCAACCTTCAGCACAGCGCCGTCCGCGTAGCATCGACGTCGTGACCGTTGCGCCCGAAGGCAAGAAGTTGCTGCGTCTGGAAGTGCGCAACGCCCAGACCCCGATCGAGCGGAAACCGCCGTGGATCAGGACCCGGATGCGAATGGGTCCGGAGTACACCGAGCTGAAAAGCCTGGTCCGCCGTGTTGGTCTGCACACCGTGTGCGAGGAGGCCGGCTGCCCCAACATCTACGAATGCTGGGAAGACCGCGAGGCCACGTTCCTGATCGGCGGTGAGGTCTGCACCCGTCGTTGTGACTTCTGCCAGATCGAAACCGGCAAGCCCGCCGCGCTGGACCGCGACGAACCGCGACGGGTGGCCGAGAGCGTCCAGGCGATGAGCCTGCGGTACTCCACGGTCACCGGCGTAGCCCGCGACGACCTGCCCGACGGCGGTGCATGGCTTTATGCCGAGACCGTGCGAGCCATCAAGCGGCTTAACCCGTCCACCGGCGTCGAGCTGTTGATCCCCGACTTCACCGGTAACCCCGGCCAGCTGCGGCAGGTCTTCGAGTCTCGACCGGAAGTGTTGGCCCACAACGTCGAAACCGTGCCACGCATTTTCAAGCGGATTCGTCCGGCCTTCTCTTATCAGCGAAGCCTCGGTGTGCTCACCGCGGCCCGGGAGTTCGGACTGGTCACCAAGAGCAACCTCATCCTCGGCATGGGTGAAACCCCCGACGAGGTGCGCACCGCGCTGGCCGATCTGCGTGGCGCCGGGTGCGACCTCGTCACCGTCACCCAATATCTGCGGCCGTCGGCGCGGCACCATCCGGTCGAACGCTGGATTTCCCCCGACGAGTTCGTCGAGTATTCCGAATATGCCGAACAGCTGGGATTCGCCGGGGTGCTGGCCGGACCGCTGGTGCGCTCGTCATACCGGGCCGGCCGGCTCTACGAGCAGGCCGTGAAGGCGCGAACCGTATCCTGAACTAATGGCGAAACTCCGTAATGCCAAGGTGACCAAGGCCGCCAGAGCCGAGGCGAAAGCGGCGCGCAAAGCAGCCGCCAAAGAACGTCGCAGTCAACTCTGGCAGGCGTTCACCGTGCAGCGCCAAGAGGACAAGCGCCTCCTGCCCTACATGATCGGCGCATTCGTGCTGATCGTGGGGATCTCGGTGGCTGCCGGCGTATCGGCCGGCGGATTCACGCTGATTTCGCTGCCT
>DASQRI010000458.1:0-2108 GCA_035642975.1 Mycobacterium sp. | reverse complement strand
GAGCAGTAGTCAGGATGCACACCGGCCCAGGCGAGCAATTCGGCGACTACTTCTTCGTGGACGTCGGAGTTCTGCCGCATGTCCAGCCCGGACAGATGAAAGCCGAAGACGTGCACGGCTTCTCGCAGTCGAGCCAGCCGGTCATCGGCCAGCAGCGCACTCCCGTTGGCCCGCAGTGAGGCGTCGACCGTGTCCAGATCGGCCAGCATCTCCCCCGGTGCTGAGTACGGCGGCAAACCGAGGTCGAGCAGGTTATCCGGCTGGCTGTCCAAGATTTGCGCGGCGGTGGCGGTGAGCCGGCCGTGGATGACGCGCAGCGCGCGGCGGTAGGGCTCGTCGCCGCGGGCCGGCTCGTCGCAGTCCTCGGCCAGCGCCGTCAATTCGTCGGTGACCGCGACGAGTCGCGCGGACATCGACAGCTCCCGCTCCAGCGCGCTCAGTTCGGCGGTGTAGCGGCCCAGCGCGGTGAAGGCCGCACTTCCGGTGGCCAGTCGCACCACGTCTGCGGTGACGTTCGGGTTCCCGTCGCGGTCGCCGCCGATCCACGAGCCGGGCCGCAGGATGGGTTCGGGGAGCAGGTCGGCGTCGGGCCACCGGCTGCGCAGTGCTTCGCGGACCTCGGCGTTGACTTTCGGCATCACGTCGAAGAATGCGGCCGAGTAGTACCTCAACCCGACCGCGATCTCGTCGGAGATCTGCAGGCGGGACAGTCGGATCAGCGCGGTCTGCCACAGGGTCAGAATTTGGCGTCGCAGTTCGGTTTCGATATCGCGACCGTCGTCGGTTTCGGTGTGCCCCTGCGCATGCAGCCGCATCAGCCGGGTGATTCCGTGCTGGGTGTCAAAGACCGTGCGGCGGCGGGTCTCGGTGGGGTGGGCGGTGATGACCGGGGAGACCAGCGCGCCGGTCAGCGCCTCGGCGACGGTCGCCGCGTTCAGGTCCGCTGCGTCGAGCTTCAGGTAGGTGGCCGCCAGGCTGCTGGCCTGTGGCGGGTCGCCCGCGGCGACGTGGATGGCGCGGCGCCGTTCCCGATGGATGTCCTCGGCGACGTTGGCCAGCAGCGCGAAATGGCTGAATGCCCGGATTACCGGGATGGCCTGGTGGATGTCGATGCCCTCGAACATCCGCGCCACATCGGCGCGTTCGATCTCGGAGCGGCGCACCCGGAAGGACGCCAGCCGGGCCCGTTCGACCAAGTCGAAGACCTCGTCGCCGTTCTGCTCGCGCACGGTGTCGCCGAGGATGGCACCGAGTAGCCGGATGTCTTCGCGCATCGGCTCGGTGGCTTCACGCCCTATCCGGGTGCGTTGGACCGCGCCGAAGGGCTCCAGCGAGTCGGATGCTTCAGCCATACCTCCCAGTATCGGGGCGGTCGGCCGTCTTCGCCGTGCGTGGGCTCAGACGTTGTATTTGATGCGCAGTGCCACACCGACGATGGCCACCAGCCAGATGCCGACGACGAACAGCGTCAGTCGGTCGAGGTTCTTCTCCACCACCGTCGACCCGGACAGGCTGGACTGCACGCCACCACCGAACAGGGTCGACAGACCGCCGCCCTTGGCGCGGTGCAACAGCACCAATAGAACAACCAGCACGCTGGTGACTACCAGGGTGATCTGCAGGGCCAGTTCCATGGCCGACAGCTTACCGGCCTGCGACTGGCCGCCTCAGACCGGCGCTAGGTCACTTGTCGAGGTAGATGTCGCCGTTGTTGTAGTCGATCGAAATCGGATACTCCTCGAATGGGAGGACACCGCTGTCGATCGAGGTTCCCGATGTGACAATCGGCGACTCGCTGGCGCCAAGGGTGTCGGTTTCAACCGGGTAGGAGTACAGCTCCGTGTTGCCGTCGTACACCGTGACATAGTCGCCGTCGGGCACTGTGCCGTCGGAGATGGAGGACGGAATCGTTCCGTAGACGCCACCGGAGTCGAGGTCGTCGGAGACCATACCGGGGGTACCAAGAACCGTCCCTTTACCATCGGCAAGAGTCGACACCTCTTCGGTCAGGTTGCTAATGGTTGAGCCGCTGCCGGTCAACGGGACACCGGTCGTTTCCGGCGTGCTCTGGACGATCAGCTCGTCGTAGTTCGGGCTGCTTGGGGCGA
>DASQRI010000457.1:0-4589 GCA_035642975.1 Mycobacterium sp. | reverse complement strand
TCCGAGTTCGTCTTGGGGTTCGGTCCATACATCTCGGTGAGTGACTTTTTGGCTTCGGCGACAAAGGAATCAGCGACTGATTCGTGAACGTAGGCGTAGCCGGGGGAGGTGCACCACTGGCCACCCCACGCGGTGGCTCCCCAGGCGATCTTTCTGGCGGCGTCAGGGACGTTGGCGGTTTCATCGACCAGCGCCGGATTCTGGCCGCCGAGTTCGAGCAACACCGGTGTCAGGTTTTCCGCGGCGGCTCGCGCGACGACCTTGCCCAGACCGGTGCTACCTGTGCAGAAGATGAAGTCGAAGGGAAGCTCCAGCAGCGCGGTTTGCACGTCCCGGTGCCCGGTCACCGCGGTGACGGCCCGGGGGTCGAAGTATTTGGGAATGAGCTCGAGCAGCAATGCTCCGACCGCGGTTGCTGCCGGGCTCAGTTTCATAAGGCAGGTATTGCCGGCAGCCAGAGCGCACATCGCCGGCCGGAGAAGCAGCAACAGGGGACCGTTGGACGGCCCGACGATCAGCGCCACGCCGTAGGGCTCTCGGTACACCATCGCGCGGTGTCCCGTCTCGGCGAGAAAGGGTTGAAGTGGCGCCTCCACGGGAGCCATCCACTCCCGCAGCTGGCTCTTCTGATATTCCGCCTCCCGAATCTCGGCGAGCGTCTCGAACACCTGCTCCTGGTTGGCCGTCTTGAAATCGGCGCCCATCGCCTCCTGCAGGGCGGTCTCGTTCTCGGCCACCATCCGGCCAACCCGGTCCAACTGGTCGATTCTCCAATCGTAGGACCTCGTTATGCCGGTGGCGAAGTACGCCTTTTGCGCGTCGAACAGCTCACGAAACTGGTTCATGTGTCACTCCTCGTTTTCGTGGTCTGGGCACCGCGCGACTGTGAGGCGCTCTCGCACCGGTCCGGGCGTCACTGACACCAACATGGCACTGGTGCCCGCGGCGGTCCCTCATGTAATCGGGTGAGGTGATGGGCGCCAGCGGATTCAGACTCGCCCCGTCCCTGCTGTGGCTGGCCCCGTGCGCGTCCCGGAAGGCGCGAAGCCCAGTCGGCGCACTCCGAGACCAGGCAGCGCGATTCACGCGGGCGACCGTAAAACGCACGGGGTCAGTCCAATTCGCCCAAGTCACGCAACGCGTTGGTCAGCTGCACCCGCGACTGCACGCCCAGCTTCGCATAGGCCGCGCGTATGTGGGTGCCGACAGTATTCTCCGAAATCCCAAGCAATTTGGCTGCCGACTTGTCGGTATGGCCGTCGGCGATCACGTACACCACGCGACGTTCGGCCTCCGTCAGTGGTCGATCAGCCGGGCCGGAGTTGCTGCTGGACCATTTCGTCCGGCGGGCACCTGCCTGCCTCATCACTCGCTGAACCGCTGCTCGACGTGCCAGTGCACCCATGTAGGCGTAGTCGTCCCAAGCGCGGTCTAACTCGTCCAGGCCCATCTGTCGTTGACCTTTCTGCAGCAACATTTGCCCATAGCTTTCCGAACCCATAGCCCGCAGGCCTCGTCGGGGGCTGTGCTGCAAGATCTCGATCGACTCGGCCACCATTCCCACGTCGTTGTTGAATAATCCTCGCAGGTTCGTCGCCACACCGTTTAACGTGGCCACCTCAGGATTGCGTGCTGCGGACTCCTCGGCGATCGCCAGCACGGATTCCATGAAATCGATTGCATCACAGACCATTCCGGCTTCAAAGATGACGGGCATCCAGCACGGCCACCACGCCCAATAGTTGCGCGACTCGGCCGGCTCAGCCAGTAGGTGCGACCAGGTCGCCAGGCTGCGATCCATATCGCCGCGGGCGGCATTCAGCCAACCCTGGCAAAAGATAACGCCAGGGTGACGGGCTGCGTCGGCGTCGCCGAGCACGCTGGAGATGAGGCTGAGCCGACGCTCGGCAATGGTCGGCTGCCCGCGTAACAACGCGATGTAGACCCGCATCAGGATCGCCTCAACAACCTGGACCGTGGTACCGATCAACTGCCCCAGTTCGACCACCGAGGCGGCAATCTGATCGGCATCACGCAGTTCGCCCAGGTTGTAGTGCTGTTTGGCCTGCGCGAACAGCACGGCCGGAGGGAGCGACTCTGCCGTGGCGTGACAGTCTTCGTATGCGGCGTCGAGCTGCATTTGCGCGTCATCGTAGCGATCGAGAAGTTGCAACTCCATGATCTCCTCGGCAAGGTAGGAGACCCCCGTCACCGACCGCAATTCTCGGAAATGCTTCAGCGCCACCTGATGTCGTCGTTGTGCGTGTGCAGCTTCCCCCGCGGCGTGAAGCCCGAGCGCCACGGCATCACGGTCACCGGTGGTCCTGGCGTCTGTTAACGCAATCTCAGCCTGTTCGGCGGCGACCTCGGGGTTAATCGTGCGGGTGCGTGCCAAAGCCTGTGCTGCACGGAAACGCGCGGTGAGGTCGGGCCGCTGGCCTGTGACGGCAAGCGTACGGCCCGCGCGCTCAAGCAGTTTGGTGAACTGTCCGTTGTGCCACAACGCTTTCACCGCGTGAGTCTCGATGCGACAGACTGTATCGACGTCGTCGACGGTCGCCCGCAACCGGTTAACCACGGTGATGGTGTCGTTGGCGCGTTGTGCCGTCGATAGCACCGCGACCTCGCGTTCACCCAGTTCCACCCAACACTGATGGCTCGGTCGCAACATGCTGAACGCATGCAACGCCAGGTCGGCAGCAACCGCCGCGCTGGTGGTGACCAATGCCTCGGCGGCCGTGACCATCACCCGCACGTTGGACACATCACCAACGGTCACTGCGGCCCTTGCGTGCGCGGCGGCCTCGGCCGGATCAGCGGAGGAGGCAAGGAAATGTTGGGCATATCGACTGTGAAGCCGGCCGCGCAGCTCGGGGGCGATCGATTGGTACACGGCCTGGCGGACCAAGTCGTGGATGAACGCCAGTTCAGTCCCGGTCGATGTCACCAAGCCCGAGGCAATCGCCGCATCGAGGGCGTCGTTGTAGATGGGTGCCGGGTCGATGTCGCACAGTCTGGACAGTTCAGCGATGCACACGGCGCGGCCGGCGACCGCTAGTGCATCGATCAGCCCGCGCGACACGGTCGATAGCCCGGCCAGCCGATATCGCATCGCCGCGCGAAACTCAGCTGGAATCTCGCCGTCGTGGCCGGTTTCCGCGCGACGCGCGAGGCCCTCCACTATCTGCGTGGCCAGAAAGGCGTTACCGCCAGCAGCGTCGAGCAGACCTTCCTCCTCGTCGATAACCCTGCGCCCCAGACGATCCTGGGCGATGTCGATGACCGCGCAACGGGACAACGGGCCAAGGCAGATGTGCTCGACTTCGACCACGTCCGCGGCGCTGACAGCGACACCAACGGTGCGTGACCGACTGGTCAACACCCAGACCACCGGCCAACCTGCCAGTCGCGATATCAGCACTCGTAGCGCGTACCGACTGACCGGATCAGCCCAGTGCACATCGTCGACCACGATCAGCACCCGATGAATAGCTGCCGCCGCCCGAAGGTGCCCCGCCGCGCGGTCGACAAGCAGCAGCGGGTTGCCCGTCAGCTCGGTAAGTTCCTCGAAATCGGCAGCAGAGATCAGGGGGTCACGGCCAACCCGTAGTAAGCCCAGGACCGGCGCGCCCGGGCATGGCGGCCCGATTTCCTCGCATCTGCTTCGCGCCACGCGGATATGCAAATGGGCGGCTTGGCGGGCAATTTCGGAGACCAGAGCGGTTTTCCCGATGCCGGGGTCGCCGGAGATCAGCACGACTCCGCTGGCCCGATGGTTGGAGGTGCGCCGGACAACCCCCAGAGCGGTCGCCAGCACTTCCTCGCGGCCGCGTAGCGTTCCGAATGGCCTCACTGCGTCCAGTCCTTGACGAAGATCTTCAGATCATCAGGGGCGATGACGGTGTGCATGCGGGTTCTCCTCATCACGACAGGCGGAAGGCGCGCTAGGGCGATGTCACCAGCGCACCGCCCCGTGTGGTTGAGTCATCCATCTCGTCCCTTGCTCGCTCGCCGACATCGCCAGGCGTCCGCGACGCTCGCCGCGAGACGGGCCTGGTCTTGTGCAATGTTCACGTTCGCCGACCGACCGTGGGAGCGAGAGTCTTTCGGCGTCGTCGTGCACCATCTGCACATCACCGGTCAGGCAGTGGACACACATGGCCGTGACCGCGAGTAGAGGGTGCGCGTGTGATCGTTACCGCCCGCAGCAAAGCCGATACCCGATGTGCCGCCGGTGATGACCGCGGTATTGCCATCCGGCGGTCCCAGCTGTGTGTACTTCGTGGACACTCACCGCGAAGTGGCAGCGGTTCCTCCCTTCTGCGGTCAGTGTGCCCGGCGGCGGCACGCTAGCGGTATCCGTCGAACGACTGAGGATGGCGTATGACTGGCCCGGTTCGTGCTGGCACGGCGCTCGCGGCCACGGGCTGGCATCGTCAGGTTGTTGTGTCCGTGGGGAGATGAGCATTCTGAACCGTGAGGCTGCCGTCATTCCGGTTTGATGAGGCGCTGGGCGGGGCGATCAGCGGCGCACACGGCCAGGCAAGTTACCGACAGCCAAACTTGGTCCCAGGAAAGGGAATTCAGTC
>DASQRI010000456.1:0-5053 GCA_035642975.1 Mycobacterium sp. | reverse complement strand
CGTCCGAGTCGGCGATGGACGCATTCATCAGCGACGTGATGCCCGAAACCGTCGCCGAGCGGCTGCGCAGCCTCGGGTGATGTTCCGCTATTCCGCGCCGGGGCGGATCAACCTGATCGGCGAGCACACCGACTACAACCTGGGCTGGGCGTTGCCGATCGCGCTGCCGCGGCGCACCGTCGCTACGTTCGAGCCCTCCGATGCCGATGCGATCATGGTGCGCAGCGACCGCCTGGAAGGGGCCGTGCGAATTCCGTTGAACACCAAGCCCGGTGAGGTGGCCGGCTGGGCGGCCTACGTGGCCGGCGTGGTGTGGGCGCTGAGGATGGCGGGGCACCCCGTGCCCGGCGGGCAGATGCGGATTACCAGCCAGATCCCGATGGGCTCGGGCCTGTCGTCGTCAGCGGCGCTGGAGGTCGCGGCGCTGGGCACGCTTGCTTGCGCGGCCGGTCTGGGTATCGACCGTCTCGACCAGGCGCGTCTTGCCCAGCGCGCCGAGAACGACTACGTCGGTGCGCCAACGGGTTTGCTTGACCAGATCTCGTCGATCTTCGGCGAGGCGTGGACGGCGTTACTGATCGATTTCCGGAAGCTCAGCGTCCAGCCGGTGCACTTCGATCCGGCGACATCGGGCGTGGTGTTGCTGCTGATCGACTCTCGAGAGCGCCATGGTCATGTCGGCGGCGAATACGCGGCGCGTCGACTGTCCTGTGAGCGGGCGGCCGCCGATGTCGGTGTGGTCTCGCTGCGGGAGCTCCAGGACCGTGGGGTGTCCGTGCTGGACGGGGTCACCGACCCGGTCGATGCCCGTCGTGCCCGCCACGTACTGACGGAGAACCAACGAGTGTTTGATTTCGTTGCCGCGCTGGTTGATTCGGACTATGCCGAAGGCGGGCGCATCTTCACCGCCTCACACGCGTCCATGCGTGACGACTTCGCGATCACCACTCCGCACATCGATCTGATCGCCGATACCGCGGTGGACGCGGGCGCGCTGGGCGCCCGGATGACCGGCGGCGGATTCGGCGGCTGCGTCATCGCGTTGACGCCGGCCGATCGGGCCGACGCGGTCGGGGAGGCAGTGCGGTCCGCGGTGCACGCCGCGGGTTATCCGGAGCCGGTGATCACCCCGGCCCGTGCGGGCCACGGCGCGGGCGCGATGGTTTAATCGCAGCCGTCACATCTGCACCAGCGACCAACCATGACACCCTGTTCAAGTTTGGTGTCGCATGCGATATCAAGGCTCAACGATCGAACGCTGACAGTCGGCGCACAGGAACACTGCGCAAAAATCGTGCTGTGAAGATTGCAATCAGCGGCGCCGGCGTGGCGGGCGCGGCGCTCGCCTATTGGCTGCACCGCACCGGCCATACTCCGACCGTGATCGAGCAGGCACCGGAATTCCGCACCGGCGGCTACATGATCGACTTCTGGGGCGTCGGCTACCAAGTGGCCAAACGCATGGGCATCGAAGATGCGATCCGCGCCGCGGGGTACGAGATCGAATGGCTTCGGTCCGTCGGGTCCCGCGGACAGATCAAAGCCGACGTGGACGTCGACGTCTTTCGCCGCATGATCGGCGACGACTTCACCAGCCTGCCCCGCGGCGACCTGGCCGCCGCGATCTACACCACGATCGAAGACAAGGTCGAAACGATTTTCGGCGACAGCATCACCACCGTGGACGACCACGGTGACGGTGTCCGGCTGACCTTCGAGAACAGCGCGCCGCGCGATTTCGACCTGTTGATCGGCGCCGACGGGTTGCACTCGAACGTGCGCAGGCTGGTCTTCGGGTCGGCGCGGAATTTCGAACGCTACCTCGGCTGCAAGGTCGCGGCGTGCGTCGTCGACGGGTATCGACCGCGTGACGAGCTCGTCTACGTCACTTACAGCTCACCCGGCCGCCAGCTGGCGCGTTGCGCATTGCGCGACGACCGCACCATGTTTTTGTTTACCTTCCGCGCCGGGCACGACGCTGCCGAGGCGACACCGAAAGACCAGTTGCGCAACGAGTTCAGCGACGTCGGCTGGGAATGCCGGGATTTCTTGGCGGCGCTCGACGAGGTCGACGACCTGTATTTTGACGTCGTCAGCCAGATCCGGATGGATAGCTGGTCGCGAGGTCGGGTGCTGCTGATCGGCGATGCGGCGGGGTGTATTTCGTTGCTCGGCGGCGAGGGTACTGGCCTGGCAATCACCGAGGCGTACGTGCTGGCCGGTGAACTCGCGCGCGCCGGTGCCGACTACCAACGTGCCTTCGATGCCTACCAGACGCTCCTGCGTCCATTCATCAACACCAAGCAAGCCGGTGCGGTGCGCTACATTCCGTTCTTCGCCACCCGGACCCGGTTCGGTCTGTGGTTGCGCAACGTGGCGATGCGCATGGTGAACTTTGGGCCGCTGGCCACGCTGTTCGCCGGTAGCGTTCGCGACGACTTCACGCTGCCGGATTACGGCATCTAACCCGCCGGCGTGAACCGGATCGCGGTCAGGTGCAGCCGATCGACCGCCTCGGCGAAGTCGTCGCGGGTGGGCATCTGATGGTTACGGAATCCTATCCCCATCGCGCGCTCTGCCCGCTTGACCCCGTAACCCTCGACGCAGCGCAGGTACAGATCGACGACGTGCGCCTTGTCGGCGATCAGCTCGCCATGCATCTTCGTCGTCTTCCCGTCGTGCAACACCGTTGCGGTGGCGCCGCCGCGGAAGTTGTTCTTCCAGGTCGCGCCGGTCAGCGCATAGAGCACGCCGTCGATCAGGTGGGCGCTCACCGGGATTGAGTAGTGCCGGCCGCTCTTGCGCCCGGTGAAGTCGACCACCATCAGCTGGTGGCGTGCCGCACCCGCGAATGGGGTGTGCAGCAGCACCTTCAGGACAGGGTTGACGATGCGGAGCAAGACGTTGGGTGGGTGGGAGATCTCGATGGCGTGTGACTGTTCGGTCATGACTTCACCGTAGGTCCCAGCCGATGGTAAATCCATGGTGCAGGACCAGATTGGTGAGGACGTCGGTGCGCCCGGCGAGTGGCCATGACTCGAAGGTGAACGGGTCGAGGGCGAAGAAGGCGTAGTTGACCGACGTTTCTGGTGTGGTGCGCGGCCGGTACACCAGCGCGTCCAGGGCGTCGGGTTCGGGCCACCACCGCTTGACGGCGTCGGCGAGTCGATGGCAGGTGTCCCACACGTCGGGGTGCTGGCCGGTGTTGATCTGGTCGTCGACGCCGAGAACGTCGAGGTTGGCCTCGGTGCGCAGGTCCAGCACCCGCAGGTGGCGGGCGGCGACCAGTCGTATCAGTTGGTGCTCGGCGTGATCGGCGGGGATCATCAGCCCGGTCGGACGGTAGCGCTCCCGGAAGGCGCCGACGAGAGTGCTTGCCGCGTAGCGGGTTCGGAATACGCCGGACGCTGAGTCGAAACGAAAACGCGGCGTGGGGAAGCCGGTCCAGGTCCAGGTCTCGGGCGGTGCCGCTTCGACCCGCCACAGCTCGGTGCGTGCCGCCACCCGTCGGCGCCGCAGGCCGACGGGCCGAGCTTCGGGCAGCGGCGCCCGATACCCGGCAGGAAGGTCAGGCACTGACTGCGGCGAGCATCCGCCACGCGGTGTCGGCGGTCTTCGGGCGGCGCAGCGCCTCGGCGATCGACGAGCCACCCAGCTCGTCGTGGGTCAGGCGCATGATCCGGTCGCCGGCCAACGGGTCCGAGGTGAACTGGGCCAGCAATTCCAGGATCTGCGGCAGATCGGGTCGTAGTCGGTCGCCGTCGAATTGCCAAGCTGGAAACCAGGTTTGGTTGCCGACCGCGGATCCCAGCAGCTTGCCCCGACTGCGAAGCCGGTGCACGGCTTGCGGCGAATGCAGACCGAGCCGCTGCTGTGCCTCCGGTGTCGGCAGCGAGCCCTCGACGAACTCGCGTACCAACGCACCGCGGCGTTCGTCGTTGAGGCTGCTGGCGGCGATGCGCTCCAGCGTGCCTTGCGGCCCGGTGGGCGCCTCCAAGATGGCGTCCAGTACCTCGGCGAAACTGGAGTCGTTGAGGGCGCGTTCGGCGACCTGGCGGGCCAACGGGGCGACGGCGGTGGACATGGTTCCAGGTTACCACCCGTCGCTCTGATTGAAACAATCGAAACATGGCACAGCATTGTTGGCCGCCCTTGGCCCGAACCGCACTAAGCTCATCGGCGCGGGGGTTCTGACCAAGGAGGGTCTGTGACGGCGATCGCTTCAACTCCGAAGGGTCATAACGTACAACCACCGCCCGGGCCGGCGGAAGCGCCGGCGAGAACCGCGCCGGCCGAACTCACCGACGAACAGCAGAGGTGGCTGTCCGAGGCCTCCCGCCGCGACGTCGGCGGCTGGCTGCACGTCGCGGTCAAGGGCTCACCGGCGGCCCGCGGTTTTCAGTACGGCTATCTGGTCGCCGATGAATACGCGGAGTCGGTTCGGGTGTACCGGCAGATGACCTACCAGGACATCGGCATGGACTACGACTTCTTCGTCGCGCAGGCCGCCCGACTACACGCCGGCAAGATCCCCGACGAGCTGCGCGAGGAGATGGAAGGGGTGGCCGCGGGCCTGACGGCGGCAGGCGTGTCCGTCACGTACAACGACATCCTCGGCATCAACGATTGGATGGAGCTGACCGGCTATTGGTGGCCGAAGAACTCGGGTCGTTACAGCGCGTTGGCGCCCACCGGCGGCGAGGGTAACCACTGCAGCGCCTTCATCGCCACCGGCAGCGCGACCGCCGACGGCTCGATCGTGCTCGGCCACACCAGCTTTGCCGACTTCTGGCAGGGCCAGTTCGAGAACGTCATCCTGGACATCACCCCCGACAACGGCTACCGGATGGTCATGCAGACCGCGCCGGGCTGGATCGCCAGCATGAGCGACTTCTGGTTGACCGGCGCCGGATTGGCGATCACCGAGACCACCATCGGTGGCTACGACGGTTTCAAGGGCTACGACGAGACCCGGGTCCCGGAATTCGTCCGCGCCCGCAATGCCTCGCAGTACGCCCACGACATCGACCATTTTATTGAGACGCTCAACACT
>DASQRI010000455.1:0-3832 GCA_035642975.1 Mycobacterium sp. | reverse complement strand
ACGTCGTGACCACCACGACCACCGGTTGGCCGTAGTTGGTCGCGACGCCGCTGAGCTGTCCGAGTCGCTCGCCGCCTACCGGCAGGGCGAAGGCCGGCCCGGATTGACGGTCGGACGACGCCGTCCCGGACCGGGTGTGGTATTTGTCTTCTCCGGGCAGGGATCCCAGTGGCGCCACATGGGACAGCAACTGCACGCTGAGGAAGAGGTTTTCCGCGACGCGCTGGCAGAATGCGACCGGGCTATGCACCCCCACCTGCAGTCATCGATCATCGACGTGCTGCTGGCCGGCGACAGCCTCGATGACATCGGCGTGATCCAGCCGGCGATCTTCGCCGTGCAGGTCGCGCTGGCAGCGGTGTGGCGGTCGTGGGGCGTGGAACCTGCCGCAGTGATCGGGCACAGCCTGGGTGAGGTGGCCGCCGCGCACGTCGCGGGAGCCCTCAACCTTGACGACGCGGCGCGGGTGATCTGTGCGCGGGCGCGTCTGCTCCGGGCAGCAGATCGCGGTGGGGCGATGATCACCGCGGAACTGTCTCTCGCCGAGGCGCACGAGCTCATCTCCGGATATCAGGACCAGGCCGCCGTCGCGGCGAGCAACAGTCACCGATCGACGGTGCTCTCCGGCGGTTCGGATGTGTTGTCCGAGTTGATGACCGAGGTCCAGCGGCGCGACAGGTTCTGCCGTTGGGTCGAGGTCGACGTGGCCTCGCACAGTCCGCGAATGGATGCACTGCGCGCCGACCTCGCCGCGGCGCTCGACGGCCTTCGTCCGTTGGCGCCCACGACACCCATGTACTCCACCGTGACCGGCGAAACGATCGCCGACGCCACTCTGGACGGCGCCTACTGGGTGGAGAATCTCTGTTCGCCGGTGCGCTTCTCGCCAGCCTCACGGCGGCTGCTCGAGCAGGGTCACGAAGTGTTCCTCGAGGTCAGCCCACATCCGGTCTTATTGAGCGCGCTGCGCGAGGATGCCGACGACCTCGGTCGCGCCTGCACTCCGGTGGCCTCGATGCGCCGTGATCAGGGTGGGCGCGACACCGTGCTGGCATCACTCGGCGCCCTCTACACCAGTGGACGGTCGGTGGCCTGGGACCGATTGCATCCCCACGGCGGCCGGCTCGTCTCGGCGCCCACATACCCGTGGCAGCGCGAACGGTTCTGGCTGGATACGGCGGCTGCCGACACTTCGCCGGCCCGAACCGTCGTCGCCGACGAGTCGCCGTGGCGCGGGCCGATCCGCTCGTCGGCACAGCCGAACATCGTGCTCTGCGAAATCGACGTCAGCACCGATCTCATGCCGATCTTGACCGACCACCGCGTGCACGACTCGGTCGTCGTCCCGGGAGCCACCCTCCTCGAGCTCGTCGTCGCCGGCACCGCGCGGGCCTTCGGCACGTCGCGCCGAATGCCTCGAGACGTCGTCTTCCACCGGTCGCTGGTTCTCGCCGACGCGCAGCCGCGCACCGTGCAGCTGGTTCTTCGCGGAGAGCCCTCGGGCCCCGTCTCCTTCGAGTGCCAGGGCTTGGACCCGGCTGCCTCGGGGGCTCCGGTTTGGTCGCTGTTGGCCAGCGGCGCCATGGTCACCGACGAACCCGACGGCGCCGACAACGAACCACACCATCCCGAGATCATCCAAACACGTTGTGCTGAAACAGTTTCCGGGACATCGTTCTACGGTCGGCTCGCACAGCACGGCTTGGAGTACGGGCCGGCGTTTCAGACGGTGACAGAGGTCTGGCGCCGCGACGGCGAGGCGATCGCTCGATTGGCGCCACCGGAGTCGACGCACTCGACAGCCATCGACGCCGCCGTCCTGGACGCCTGCTTCCAGGTCCTCGCCGCCACTCTTCCTGCGACCAACGGGCAATCCCACGACACGTACCTGCCGGTAGGCGTTGCGGATCTGCGTATCCGCGGGATGTTCCCCGACGGCGCGTGGTGCCATGCGCGGCTGCGCGACGCGTCAGGCTCGGAGCCCCACACCGTCGACGGCGATGTGTTGCTGCTCGATCGGTCCGGGAAGGTCGTCACGGCGGTACGCGGTCTGCGCCTCAAGCGGATTCCCGACGCGGCGCCGAGTACTACCGGAGCGGACATTCGTGACGATCTCTACGTGCCGCGATGGGAGCCTGCGAGGCTCGCCGCGTCCGACCTAGACGCGCCGAACGGATCGGCGGGGGTGGGAAGCTGGCTGATCTTCGGCGACGGCGGCACCACCACGGACACCACGCGAAAACTGCTCGAACAGCGCTCTCAGACCTGCGTCCTCGTCGAGCCGGGAACCGACTTCGCACGATTGGGACCAGACCATTACCGCCTGAATCCGGCTCAGCCGCAACACTTCCGACGTCTGCTCGATGACCTGCAAGAGATCCGGCCACCGTGGCGAGGCGCGATCCACCTGTGGAGCCTGACTGCAGCACCCGCGTCGACGACGTCAACGGACTCGCTCGAATCGGCCCGTGTCCTCGGCCCGACCAGCGTGCTGCACCTGGTGCAGGCGCTGACGGCGGCGCCGCAGTCGCACACACCACGCCTTTGGCTGGTGACGCGGCACGCCCAGCCGGTTGAGGTGGATGCGGAGGTCGTATCGATCGCCCAAGCGCCGCTGTGGGGCATGGGCCGCAGCATCGACCATGAGCATCCGGAGTTGCGCTGCTCGCGGGTCGACCTGCCGCTCGACGAACAACCCGAGGACCTGGAAGCTCTCGTCGAGGAGTTGCTCGCAAACACGCCCGATACCGATGTCGCGTTCCGCGGCAAGCGGCGCTACATCGCCAGATTGGCCCCATTCGATGCGGCCGAAGGGCATGAGCCGGAAGGCGCCACCGCAACCGCTCAGCCCGGCGCGGACTCGGCCTTCCGGATGCAATATTCGCGACCCGGTGTGCTCGACGACATCGACACCCGGGTGGTGGCCCGCCGTTTGCCCGGGCCCGAAGAGGTCGAAATCCGGGTCCACGCAACCGGATTGAACTTCATCGACGTGATGCGCGCCCTCGGCGTATACCCGGGTCAAGAAGGCGGCCCCACACAGGTCGGCTTCGAATGCTCGGGCGTCGTGACCGCCGTGGGCGACGACGTCGAAGGCGTGCGCGTCGGAGACGCCGTCATCGCCTTGGCGGCAGAGGGCGTCGGCTCCTTCGTCACCACCCCGGCGTCCCTGGTGACGCACAAGCCGGTCCAGCTCAGCTTCGAGGAAGCCGCGACCATTCCCATCGCGTACCTGACCGCGTACTACGCGCTGCACGAGCAGGCCCGGCTGCGTCGCGGTGAGCGTGTCCTCATTCACTCAGCGGCGGGCGGCGTCGGTCTGGCCGCCATCGAGGTGGCCCGCTGGCTGAACGCGACCGTCCTCGCCACCGCCGGTACCCATGAGAAACGCGATCACCTTCACGGACTCGGCATCGAGCACGTATTCGACTCGCGCTCACTAGGTTTCGCCGATGAGGTGTTGGCCGCAACCGGCGGCGACGGCGTGGATGTGGTGCTCAACTCGCTGACCGGCGAAGCACTGTCGCACGGTCTCGAGGCGCTGAGCCACTACGGACGCTTCCTGGAAATCGGGAAAACCGACATCTACGGGCAGGGCCGGCTTCGGCTGTGGCAGCTACGGAACAACGCGTCCTACATCGTCATCGACCTGGCGCAGCTGATCACGGATCGGCCGGCCTACGTGGGTGCCCTGTTGCGCGACATCGTCGCCCACCTCGAGCAAGGAGCGTTCCGCCCACTGCCGGTGCGCGCCTTCCCGGCCGCGAAGACCGCCGCCGCGCTGCGAACGCTCGCGCAAGGCCGACAGATCGGCAAGGTCGTCGTGTCAGTG
>DASQRI010000454.1:0-2702 GCA_035642975.1 Mycobacterium sp. | reverse complement strand
ACGATGCGGTGAGGCGAAGTCCCACTGCCGTCGGCAGCGTTTGAACCGAGTGCGCTCCTCCGCGGTGACCCGATAGTCGACCATCTGTCCAGCCGTTCAGTGGTGGGCGTGATCTGGCCAGGGATCGTCGATCGGCCACCGGCACCGATCGGCGGTGTCGGCCATCGACTCGAGTTCGGCGAGCAGGTCGTCGAAGAACGCGCGCAGCCGTGCCGGTTGGTCCAGGGGCCAGGCGGCGGAGATCGACATCCACACGTCGGGCGCGGCGGCTGCAACGCGGGTTTCAACGGCGGTCAAGATTCGCCAGTTGTACGAGTCGCCCCGGCGCTCCAGGTACACGAGGTCATCGCGATCGGGGCCTGCCGCCACGATCGAGGCGAATAGTTCATCACGAGTCATGCCTGCGTCCCGTCTGTCCAGGATAGGCGCGCCGAGCGCCGCGATCTAGCGGCAAAGCAAGCGGCGGGCTGCCGGTTTGGCGGCGTTGAGCGCACCCACGTCGCCCGCGATGCGGGACAAGATCAACGCTCCCTCGATCAACGAAATCACCGCGACAGCAACGCTTTCCGCATCAGTCGCCGACCAGTCATCGGCGCGCAGCCGCTCTTCGATCGCTTTGCACCAGCCGGTGAAGGCACGTGCCGACGCTTCGCGCACCAGTGAACTGGCATTGACCGACTCGGTGGCGATCGGCTCGATAGGGCAGCCGTCGCGCCGGTCGGCGCTCAGGCCGGCGGCCAGCAGGTCAACCCACCGATCGACGATGTCGGCCACCGGCAGTCCGGCGGCCAAGAATCTGCGCAGCAGTTGTTCAATGGCCGCCGCGGTGCCGTCGACGACGGCGGCGGCCAGTTGCTGCTTTCCCCGCGGGAAGTGGTGATACAGCGAACCGGGCTTCACCGCCGCATCGTCGAGGATCTGGTTGAGCCCGGTCGCTGCATAACCCTGACGGCGGAACAGGGTGGCCGCGCTATCGATCAACGCGGCCCGGCTGCGGTCTGGTCTCGGCACCTTGTTGACAATACTTGAGTAATCACTCAAGAATGCTGGAATGAGGCAGCTGACATTCGAAGAGACCGGCCAATACGCATGGCGGGAGGCTCCCGACCCGACGATCACGACACCGGGACAAGCACTGGTCAGGCCGCTGCTGGTGGCCTGCTGCGACCTTGACGTCGCGGTCGCGCGGGGCGCTGCGCCGCTGCCGCCCGGGTACGCGGTCGGACACGAGGGGTTGGCCGAGGTCGTCGCGATCGGTGATGCTGTTTCGGGCGTCACGGTGGGTGACCGGGTCGTCGTGCCGTTCCAGATCAGCTGCGGGACCTGCCGCGAATGCCGCCGCGGCGTGACCAGCTCATGCGCTTCGGTGCCGTTGATGGCGATGTACGGGTTGGGCCCGCTCGCCGGTCTGGACGGCGGCGGGTTCATGTCCGATCTGGTGCTGGTGCCCTACGCCGATGCGATGCTGATTCCGCTTCCGGCGACCGTCGACCCGATCGCCGCCGCATCGCTGTCCGACAACATTCCCGACGGCTGGCGCGCGGTGGGCCCGTTCCGGGCTGAGCTGGCCGGCCTCGACCCGGCCGACCGTCGGGTGCTGGTGATCGGCCGGCTGTCGATCGGGATGTATGCCGCCGCGCTGGCCGCGGCGCTCGGCTGCCACGTCGACTATGTCGACACCGACCCGACGCGCCTTGCCGCGGCGGAGAAACTCGGCGCCGTCGTGCACGACGCCGCGAAGCCGGACAAATCCTGGGACCCTTATCCGGTCACCGTGCACACGTCCGGAGACCCGTCGCTGCTGGCCGCGGCGTTACGCGCGACCTGGCCAGACGGGGTATGCACCGACACCGGAATCTACTTCCAGCCGACCGTCGAGGTGCCGATGCTGCAGACCTACACCCGAGGCGCGCGGTTCGTCACCGGGCGGGTCAGCGCGCGCGCCGTGATCCCGGAAATCCTGGAATTGCTGGCCGGCGGCTGCGATCTGTCCCCGGTCGTCGACCGCGTCGTGCCGTGGGAGGACGCACCATCGGTCTGGCCAAAGATGCACGGCAAGACTGTGTTCAGCCGCGGCTAGGAGGGGGTGTGCCACTGAGATTGCACTCAGGGCTGTGATCTCACGAAATTCACTACCCTAGAGGCAATCTCGTGGCGTGATGACGCCGCGTCTAGGCGATATCGGCGACCAAGACCCCGATCCGTCCGATCTGCTGGCGGGCCAAGAAGGGCAGTCCCTTGCCGTCGCTGCCGGCGGGCAGGACCCGTGGGTTGATGAGGTGGACGTCCTTGCGGATGAAGTGCAGGTCGGCCTCACCGGCGGCCAGCACGTTTTTGACCCATTCCGTCTTTCCGTGGCCCAACACGATGGCCAGCACGTTGCCTTTGCGGTACGCGGTCACGATGGTCTCGTACGGCTTGCCGGACTTGCGGCCACGGTGCTTGATGACCGAGAACCCGGGCAGATAGCGCGCGAACGGCTTCACCGCGGGGTTGAAGTACTTGATTTGGAAGCGCTCGAACCAGGGCGGAAAGAGCATCGGGACGCCCGGCGCGTTGTTGGGATGGTCCTTCGCGGACATGCTGACTCCGTTTGTCGTGGTGTGCGGTCACTGTACCGGTCCGATATGCAGTTGATCTTCTCTGGGACAATGGTCGATGTGAACGTGATGGCACGCATAGACCTGCGGGGCACCGACTTG
>DASQRI010000453.1:0-4109 GCA_035642975.1 Mycobacterium sp. | reverse complement strand
TGCACCCGTTCCAGCGGCGCCTCCTCCTTGATGGCCTGCCGCGCGTCGCCGATCAGCATCTCAGCGCGCGCCCGGTCGTGCGGCGCCGCCGAGTCGCTCAGCTGGGTCAGCTTCCGCTCGACCTGGTAGGCAACCGAATCGAGTTCGTTGCGTGCCTCGACCGCCCGGCGCAACTGCTCGTCTTCGCGGCGGTTCGCCTCGGCCTCCGAGACCATCCGCTCCACCTCGGTTTTGTCCAGGTTCGACTGCTCACTGATCGTGATGCTCTGCTCGGCGCCGGTGTCTTTGTCCCGTGCCGTCACGTTCAGGATGCCGTTGGCGTCGATGTCGAAGGTGACCTCGATTTGCGGCTCACCCCGCGGCGCCGGGCGGATATTCTCCAACTTGAACCTGCCGAGCACGCGGTTGTCTCTGGCCAACTCACGCTCACCCTGCAGCACAACGACATCGACTGCTGGCTGACTGTCTTCAGCGGTGGTGAACACCTCGCTGCGCCGGGCCGGGATCGTGGTGTTGCGTTCGATGAGCTTGGTCATCACCCCGCCGCGGGTTTCCACTCCCAGCGACAGCGGTGTGACGTCGAGCAGCAACACGTCGGATACCTCGCCCTTGAGCACACCGGCCTGGACCGCGGCCCCCAGGGCGACCACCTCGTCCGGGTTGACACTCATGATGGGGTCCTTGCCGCCGGTGAGGCGACGGACCAAACCCTGGATGGCGGGAATACGAGTCGATCCCCCGACCAGGATGACCTCGTCGACGTCGTTGGCCGTGACCTTGGCGTCGCCCATCGCCTGCTTCACCGGTCCCATGCAGCGTTCCACCAGATCGGCCGTGAGATCGTCGAACTTCGACCGCATGATGGTCGTCGTCAGATGCTTCGGACCGCTTGCGTCTGCGGTGATGAAGGGCAGGTTCACCTGGGTCTGCGCTACCGAGGACAGCTCTACCTTGGCCTTCTCGGACGCTTCGAACAGCCGCTGCAACGCCTGCGGATCCTTGCGCAGGTCGACGTTGTTGTCGCGTTGAAATTCATCGGCCAGGTAGTCGACCAGTCGGCGGTCGAAGTCGTCGCCACCCAAGTGGGAATCGCCTGCGGTGGAACGGACTTCGACGACGCCGTCACCGACGTCGAGTAGGCTCACGTCGAAGGTGCCGCCGCCGAGATCGAAGACGAGAACGGTTTCGTGTCCCTTTTTGTCCAATCCGTAGGCCAGTGCCGCGGCGGTGGGTTCGTTGATGATGCGCAGCACGTGCAGGCCGGCGATCCGGCCGGCGTCCTTGGTGGCGTTGCGCTGGGCATCGTTGAAGTACGCCGGGACAGTGATCACCGCTTCCTTGACCCGCTCGCCCAGGAACTTGCTGGCGTCGTCGACCAGCTTGCGGAGCACTTGTGCGCTGATCTCCTCCGGCGCGTATTTCTTACCGCGTATGTCGAATCGGACAGCATCGCCGTCGCCCTTGACGACGTCGAAACTGACCGCTTTGGCCTCTTCCGAGATTTCGTCGAAGTGCCGGCCGATGAACCGTTTCGCCGAATAGATGGTGCCCTTGGGATTCATGATCGATTGCCGTCTGGCCAGTTGGCCGACGAGGCGTTCACCGCTTTCGGTGAAAGCCACCACAGACGGTGTCGTCCGGGCACCCTCGGCGTTGGGGATCACGATCGGCTCGCCGCCCTGCCAGGCCGCGATCACCGAGTTAGTCGTACCGAGGTCGATTCCTACTGCTGTTGCCATTGCCTTCCCCTCTGGTTTGCGCTGCCGCTCAGCGGTTGCATCGGCGGTCAGCCTGGCGGCGTCGGCGCCGATCGGCTGGAAAGACGTACATCACAAAGAGCTGTCAACGCGTGTCGTCATCGTTGTCGAAGGTGCCCTAAGCGCTGACGGGTTGTTTGGCTTCGGATTTCGCGTCCACCGCGTGCGGCGTTTCCGTCGACCGGCCGATTTCGATCTTGCGGGGCTTGCTCGCCTCCGAAACCGGAATTGTCAGCGTCAGCACGCCGTGGTCGTACTGCGCGGTCAGCTTGTCCGGATCGAGGTTGTCCCCGAGGAAAAGCTGCCGACGGAACTCGCCCTGCGGCCGCTCGTCGATGATCACCTCGTCGCCCGCCTGGCGCAGAGGTTGGCGACGAGCGCTCAGTTCAATGACGTTGCGTTCGACGGTGATGTCGACATCGTCCTGATTAACGCCCGGCACATCGATGGCGACGATGAACTGGTCACCACGCCGAAATGCTTCCATCGGCATTGTCCGTGGCGTCCGAGCGCCTGCCACTGCCTGGTCGGCAAGCCGGTCGAGTTCGCGGAACGGATCGAATCGCATGAGAGTCATTGCGTCTCCTTGATTTGTGAGCGTTCGGGCGCACCAGCCGGGTGGGTCAAGCCCCACATCGGTACGCCTCTAAGCAACTAGCCTTGCAATCGGATTGCGTGTGCGCGTGCGCCCAGCGGGGTGAAAACCGACGTGCGGATTCGTCCTTACAGCACGAGTCACCATCGATAGCCGTACGAGCCGTGCAGGTCGCGCAGCATTGGCACCGAGATCACCGCGACGGCGCGCGACCAGTAGTCGCCCACATAGACACGCTCACCGTCTGCGCTGACCGCCACCACCTCGGGATGGTTGAGCACGTCGACGGTCGCGGTGATCGAGTTGGCGATGGTATCGATCACCGAGACGGTGCCGTCGCCGAAATTGGCACTGTAGGCGTGCTTTCCGTCGGGACTGAGCTGCAAACCTCTGGGTAGGTCGCCTGCAACGAGGTCGTATGCCTCAGTGGTCGTCGTGTCGATCACGGTCAGTGAACGCTCGTTGCTCACATAGACACGGGTGCCGTCCGGCGTGAACACCATGCCGAGCGGAGCATCCCGCAGGGCGACCGCGGTAACGGCGCCGGTCGCTAAGTTGACCATCGAGACCGAACGCGTGTCGTAGTGGGTGATGGACAGGCAGGTGCCATCCGGACTTACGGTTACTGTGTCCGGACAAGCGCCCACCGCAATGGCGTCGGCGACGGTACCGCTAGCGGCATCGACGATAGTCAGCAGGCCCGCCGGATATTGGTAATAGGTGCGGCGGTCGCACGAAATCGCGTACAGCCGAGTTCCGGCAGGGCCGATCGCAAGTCCGACGACATCGTTGATGGGCGTCCTGAAAACCGTTGTCCCACCCGCCATGTCGATTACCCTCACTACATCGTCGACCCCTCTATCGGAGATCTGGCGATCGGCAGCGTAGACGCAGCGCCCGTCCGGGCTGGCCAGCACATCCCAAACACATCGGTCTCGCAGGGTTTTTACGGTGTAGGTGTCGGTGTCGATGGCCGACACGGACCCGCCGCGCTGGCTGACAATCAATTGTTTGCCGTCGGCGTCCATCGACAGGGTTTTCGGACCATCGGGCAGCGGAATAGTTGCCACCACGCGGTGCCCGCCGTCGAGGACCGCGACCGACTTGGATAGCGCGACATACGCGTGCTCGCCGTTGCGACTCGTGGCGACGTCGTGGACGTGGCCATTGACTGGGATCGTTGAGATGGCGGTTTCCATGGGTTTGCCGTCGTCGGTGTCAATTGGGGGCTGCCAATCCATCCCCCAGTGGTGTAGGTCGGCGCCACCCCGACGACCTCACACGTCGAAGAAGCGCCACCGTTGACGAAGTCTGGCAGTAGGGGATGGTCTGCGCGCGCGCCCGATGGGCCGAAAACCACGGTGCGAACTGCTCTGCCAGGGGTAGCAGCGACGCCGGCGCCCGTTGACGCGCCGCCTGCGCGAAACTGCACCCTCCATTACGCCGCGATCTCGACTATGGTGGTCAAATCCAATTGATGGGCGGCTGGTGTCCTCTGGTATTGCGCTGGGAGTGAATGGCCTCAGGGCCGAGGTGGGCGATCACATCTGCGGCCTCTACGCAGGCCAGTTCCAACGCGACCAGGTGGTGATCCCGTTCCTGGAGGCGGGGCTGACCGCCGGCGATAAATGCATCTGCGTGGTCGATGAGACCGATCCGCCCAAGGCCTTCAAGATGCTCGGGCATAACGCGGCTACGTCCTCGTCAGCTGGCGCCAAGCAACTCGAAGTGATCCGGGCGGCTGATTTGTACCTGCG
>DASQRI010000452.1:0-3853 GCA_035642975.1 Mycobacterium sp. | reverse complement strand
GGCGACGAGATCCTGATCAGCGAAACGCCACGGGCTGGGTCTGATCGACCACAGTCGGGCCCGGCTCACCGGGGGGTCCGGGCAGCGGGCCAGGCCCAGACACAGGTCCAGGCCCGGGCGGCACACTCAGGGGCCCGGGTGGCACGCCCAGGGGCCCCTGCGGCGAGGTGGGGGGCAGCACCGACAGCAGCCTGGTCTGCACGAAGCTGGCCGCCTGGCTGGTGTAGACCGGGACGTAGCCCTCGGTGTGACCGCTCCACTGGTTGCCCGGGCCCGCGTGACAGATCGGGTCCTCGGGGTTGCAGTAGTCGATGGCCTTCGCGCCGAACATCTGGCTCTGAGCCGAGATCGGACCGCCGCTGCGGTCGGCCGGGTTACCGAAGGTGGTCACCGCGACGATGTTGGGGGCGTACTGGGGCGGCAGCGAACTGCCCCAGCCGATGCCGCCGATCGGAACCCCGGTGACGATGTCGATCACCGACGCGCCCTGCGAGTATCCGCCCAGCACCTGCGGGGTGTTTGGGCACTTGTCGGCCACGTCTTTGATGTGCTTGATGGCGTCGTTGGCGCCGTCGCCACCGTGCAGCTGCAGCAGGCTGGCCTTGTAGTTGACCGCGTACGCGTCGATGTTCTTGCCGGTGTCCTGGCGCAGCGAGTTGACGAGGGCCCCGCCGACTTGGCCCAGGCCGGCCGGCTCGTCGGTGCCGCGGGCGAACGTCACCGCCACGTCCGGGCAGTTGTCGGCGCCGGCCGACGGGACGGCGCTGCGAACGGCGCTCGGCGCGACCAGCAGCACACCGGCGGCCAGCACCGCCGCGGCGCTCACGCCGACCCAGTGCAACGCGCGTGACCAGCGACGACGGGACACGGGACGGCCAAGCTGATGTGTGCGCACCAGGCGATTTTACCGAGAAACGGGCCCGCGGTCACATCGGCGGTTTTCCGGCCCACCTGTGGATCGTCGACGAAGCACCGCTGGACCACTGAATATCGTGAAGCCAACGGACCCAGGGGAACTGGATGGCATGGCAACCGACCACGCGTCTGCACGTCAGCGGGCATCGATTTTTGCAGCGCCGCATCGAGTGCGCATTGCTGGGGAAAGACATCCATACCGTCAGCGAGCCGATCCGGGGACCTGCGCAGGCGCTGATGGCCGGCTCGGTGCTGGCGATCATCCTGCTGGCCGGATGTGCGGTGCTGGCCGTTCTGCGCCCGCAACCATCATTGGGAAACGCGCAGATCGTGATGGGAAAGCAGTCCGGGGCGCTTTACGTCCGACTAGGTGAAACGTTGCATCCGGTGCTCAACCTGGCCTCGGCCAGGTTGATCATGAAGTCGAACGCTGACCCGCAGCCGATACCAGAGTCTGAATTCACTCGCAGCAAAAGGGGCCCGCTGCTCGGCATCCCCGGCGCTCCGCAACTTCTGGGGATGCCGCTCGCCACGGCCGAATTGCGGTGGGCGGTCTGCGACAGTCGCGATAGCGCGTCGCCGACCACCACGGTCGTCGTCGGCCGCGCCGAGGGACCGCTGTCGCGCGTCTTGGCGGGTGGAGAGACCCTGCTGGTCAGGCCGGCATCCGGCAGTTCGACCTACCTGCTCTACGAGGGTCATCGAGCCGTGGTGAACCTAGATGAACCCGCGGTTGTGCGTGCATTGCGGCTCGAAGGTCAGGTCCCGGTGACGGTGTCGCCGGTGCTGCTGAATGTCATCCCAGAGCTGCCGCCCATCACCGCGCCGCGCATCCCGGATGCCGGTCGCCGTGGACCGGCCGCGCTCGCGGGATTCCCGGTTGGCAGCGTGCTCCGCATGACCCGCGCAGCCGGCGACGACTATTACGTCGTACTCAGGGACGGGGTTCAGCGCGTCGGGCAGGTCGCTGCGGATCTGGTCCGATCTACCAACTCGCAAGGCATCCGGACCGTCATCTCGGTGGCACCCGATCTCATCCGCGCCACTCCGATGGTGACCCGGTTGCCGTTGTCCACCCTGCCCGACCGCACGCCGACGGCGGTAAATGCCGGTGGTACGACGCTGTGCGCCCGGTGGACGCATGCGGCGACGGGCGGTGTCGAGATCTCGTTTCTGACCGACGGCCTACCCGTCCCGGTCGGCCAGCAGCCGGTGACGTTGGCACAGGCCGATGGAAGCGGACCGGGGATCGACGCCGTCTATCTTGAGCCCGGGCGCAGTGCCTATGTCCGCGCCACGGGCCTGTCCGGAGACAATGCCCGCGCAGGGACCCGGTACCTGATCACCGACACTGGCGTGCGGTTCGCCATCCACGACGACGACGCGGCACACGATCTTGGCCTGCCTGACACAATGGTCCCGGCGCCGTGGCCGGTACTGGCCACGCTGCCTGCGGGGCCGGAATTGAGCAGGGCCAACGCCTCAGTCGCCCACGACACTCTCGCCGGTGCGACCGGATCAGCCCGACCGCGGTAGTCGGCGACGTAGTGCGACGGCGGCCAGCACCGCCACCAGCACGCCGGCGCACAGGGTCGCGCCAGTGAACGCCGTGTTCCGCGCGCTGTGATCCGGCGGCGCGGCAATCGGGGCCGGGCGTGGCACTGCTGCCCGAGGTGGCGGAGCAACGGAGCTCACCGGGGCGTCGGTGCTCACCGCGGCGAGCACGTCAACCAGCCCAGCGCCCACCCGCGGATCCCATCCGCCAGGCGGATGATGCGCGGTGGCCTTGATGCGTTGCATCACCTGGCGAGCCGTCAATTTCGGGAACCGGGACCGGATCAGCGCCGCAAGACCGCTGACCACCGGCGCAGCGTAACTGGTGCCGGACAGTGGAGTCGGACCCTGCGGCCCGCCGAGGGCATTGACAAGCCCGTCACCTGACGAGCTCAGCGATATCACCGCCTCGCCGGGGGCAGCGACGTCCACCCACGGTCCGGCAAGGGTGAACGACGACGGTTCGCCGTGTGCGTTCACCGAGGCCACGGTCAGCACGTAGTCGTCGTACCAGGCCGGACTGACGACCACCGTCGCCGAGTCCCACGTCGCTTCGGGTTGCTGATCGGGGCACTGCCCGGCACCGGTGTTTCCGGCGGCGGCGACCACAACGGCGTTCTTGACGTCGACCACGTAGGACAGCGCCGCGCCCAGTGCGCGGTCGTCGAGCGGGGACCCGACCCGGATGCAGGCAACCGAGGAGATGTTGATCACCGAAGCGCCGCGGTCCGCCGCGGTACGCACGGCTCTTGCCATGGTGTCGACATCACCGAATCCGGCGGTCGCCGGATCCGCCACAGGGCCGAACTTGGTGCTGGACTGGCGGATACTGATCAAACCGACTTCCGGGGCCACCCCGCTGAAGCTATCGGCATGGTTGGGATCCGGTGCGGCCGCGATGATTCCGGCCACCGCGGTTCCGTGTCCGTCGCAATCCTGGGTACCGTCCCCGGTGAATACATAGTCACCGCCGGCCGTGGTAGCGGGCAGCCGAGGATGCGACGAAACGCCGGTGTCGATCACGGCGACCCGTTGACCCGAACCACGTGTCAGTTTCCAAACCTGTTGCAGGTCAAGTCCGGAGAGCTGGCCGGAGGCGTTGGTCCGGTCCGCATCGGGAGTTATCGATGGCACTGCGCACATCTCGCGCTGCACGGTGGGCTGCGGCGGCGTGGGTGGCGCCGGTTCGGGTAGCCGGCTGCTGTCGATGGGCGGTGGCGAGACCGCACGCGCGGTCGGGGCCGCACATTGGGGCAGCAAGGCAATCAGCACCGCCGTCACAGAGCGGAGCCCTTTGGACTTCGCTGTGGTCATGGCAAGTTCATGCCACGCGCAGCGCCGTAAATCCCGCAGATCCAGCACGCCAGCGGCACGACGACGGCCA
>DASQRI010000451.1:0-18883 GCA_035642975.1 Mycobacterium sp. | reverse complement strand
GACGGCTGCGGCGGTTCATCGGTTCCCGCGACGACGCGGTAGAGACCTCGATGGTCGAGCAACCGAACCCCCTGGCCGGTAACCCCGTTGGCGCGCGGTTCCGGGTTCGGTCCCGGCAATGGGTCCAGCACGATCGGCCGGATTCCGGACAGCCCGAGCTCACAGGCCAGCAGCAGCCCATTCGGGCCTGCGCCGGCGATGACAACGTCATTCATTTAGCCCAGCTTACTAGTGTGCGCCGGTGTGCGCCAGCAACGAGGTGCGATGTCGCGGGATCAGGCCGACTGCAGGAGGGCGGTCGCCACGGCCAGGCCCAGGCCGATCACCGACGGGGCCGTGTCAGCGATGCTGTCGGACGCGCGCACGTGAAAGCCGATGGCGCCCAACATGAGTAGAGCCAGTCCGACGGCGGCAGCGACGCCGATCGGCGCCCACGCCAGGCCCGCCAACACCCCGGCGACGCCGGCGAGTTCGACTGACCCGATCATGCGCCATTGCGCCGGCTTGACGCCGAGATGGTCGCGGATCTCCAGCGATTGCCGCACCCCGACCAGCTTGATCAGGCTGGAAAACGTGAACAGTGCCGCAAGCAATGCCGTTACCACGACTTTGGCGATCATCACTACACGGTAGTTGTCAACCGGTGATGCCGGTGGCGGATGCGAAGGCGCCGAGCTCGCGCTCGATGTCGGATCCGGCCGGATGATAGACGACTTCGGTGACCCCGAGTGCGGCAAGTTCTTCGACGCGCTTCGATACCTGCTCCGCGGTGCCGGTCAGACCCGTGGCGCTGGCCAACGGGATGAGGTCGGCGACGTATGGTTCGTCGCGCGGGTTGGCCTTGACCAGATGCCCCTCATGGATGGCGAGATGCCGCTCGGACTCGGGGTGGGCCTCGACCGCCCTACGCCAGCCACGCCCCACCGGGCAACGCGTCGACGGCGCCGGCTCCGCCGCGCTCGTATACGGCGTGGTACATCACCACCGCTCCGGGTGCCACCGCATCGACGACACGCGGGGAGGTCAGCTCTTCGCCCTCGTCGAGCACCGTGCCGAAGGACAGCAGCGCCCGCCAGTCGGCCACGTTGACCGCGTCGGGTTGAGGCACGGCGGCCGAGAACACGCCGTCGGCCAATTCGGCCGCGACGGCCAGGCCCTTGGGACCGTCCGCGCCGATCAGGATCGGCACCTTGATCGGTCGCGTCGTCCCGAAGCCGGGCAGGTGCAGCATGCGGATCTTGGCGCCGTCCCACTCGCCGGTCTCGCCGGCCAGCAGGGCCTTCAGGCAACGCACGTATTCGGCGACCTGCCGCCAGGGCATGGGCCGCTTGCCCAGCGAGAACCGGCCGGTGAACCCCGATCCGATCGCCACCGCGACCCGACCGGGTGCCTGGTCTGCGAGCTCGGCGATGGCGGCCGCGTTGACCATCGGATGCCGCAGGCTGGGAACGAGCACGCCCGGCCCGAGGCCGATGCGTGACGTGCGTTCGGCACATCGCGTCAGGATCATCCACACGTCGGGATACAGGGCCGGGGAGTCGTAGAGCCACGCGCGTCGATAGCCCAGCGTTTCAGCGATCTGAACATGCGCCGGGGTGTCCGATGAGGTCGCGAACGCGCACGAGATGTCCATACCCGGACATTACCCAGGCCCGCTGTCAGGGTGCGTCGTCGGCGACCAGACCTTTGACGTGCCGGTAGTAGATGATCTTCCCGCCGCCTGCCCAATTGCCGTCTGGGATTTCGTGAATTAGCGTCCAACCTGAAACGCCCGTTCACCTTCGGGCTCGATGCCCGCCGCGCTGCACACCGCGGCATGCACGTCAGCCGCGAGTTGTTCCTTACGGTCTCGCGACAACCCGCCTTCAAACACCGTCATCTCGACACGGAATCGGGGCGCGCCGGAGCCGCGGCCGCCGACCGATTGCGCTGCCGGGTCCAGGTCGTGCAGGTACACCAGGGCGTTGTCACGCAGAAATGGCGGGTCCGGCGCGTGTTCGGCGCGCAGCAACGCAGTGACGAGCTCGTCGGTCAGCCGCCCGAGGGCCTGGTCGTGCAACGAGCCGCGCACGTAGGTCAGATCGATCATCGGCATTTGTGTTGTCACTCCTCGGTAGGGTTTTCGCGGAAGGGGTTGAGCGCACGCTCAGCCATCACGCACGCATCGACAAAGGGCCCACACATGGCGGGGACGGCAGAGCTGGTGCCGGTACTGCCCGCGCATCGCTTCGACGAGGCTGCGCTGACGAAGTACCTGCGCGGACGGCTGCCCGGCTTCGACGGACAACTGGAGATCCGGCAGTTTCAGGGCGGGCAGAGCAACCCCACGTTTCACCTGCGGACTGCCGGTGGCGAATACGTGCTGCGCAAGAAGCCGCCGGGCAAGCTGTTGCCGCGGGCGCACGAGGTGGAGCGCGAGCACCGGGTAATGGCTGCGCTGGCCGACACGGACGTGCCGGTGCCGCGCATGCGGCTGTTATGCGATGACGAAACCGTGCTCGGTACACCGTTTTTCGTGATGGATCACGTTGCGGGGCGGGTCTTTCCAGACCGGGTGATGCGCGAGGAGACGCCCGCGCACCGCGCGGCGGTCTACCAGGACCTCGCCCGCGTGCTTGCCGCGCTGCATCGGGTGGATTGGCGCGCGGTGGGCCTGGACGGCTTTGGTCGGCCCGAGGGCTACATGCGACGTCAGGTCACGCTGTGGACTCGTCAGTGGGAGGCCGCGCGGATGGAGGACATGCCGGCGATGGATCTGCTGGCGACATGGCTGCCCGAGCACCTGCCGTCCCATGACCCGCCCTCGTGCATCGCCCACGGCGACTATCGTCTGGGCAACGTCTTGCTGCACCCAACCGAGCCGAGGGTGGTGGCGGTGCTGGACTGGGAGCTGGCGACGATCGGCAACCCGTTGGCCGACCTCGGCTATTTTTGCGTGACTTATCACGTGCCGGGTGGACCCGGCGGCCTCAGTGGCGTTGCCGGTGAAAACCTCACCGGCACGGGACTTCCCGACGAGCAGACTTTCCTCGACAGCTATCGCGCGCATGCCGGCGTCGAGCTTCCGGAGTCGCTCGACGTGTTCGTGGTGTTTTCGATGTTCCGACTGGCCTCGATCACCGCCGGGGTATGGCGGCGCGGCGTCGAAGGCAACGCGGCCGATGCGCGGGCCGGTACCGATGAATATCGCGAGCGCTATCGCAGTATGGCCGAGACTGCGTGGGAACTGGTCCAAAACATCACCGCCTGAGACAGATTCACAAAGCGGCGAAGTAGAAGCTCAGCAGCAACGCGAACAGCCCGAGTACCCATCCGCTGGTAGTTGCCTTCAGCCAGCGGGGTGCGTGGCGGACTTCCATGAAATGCCAAATCACCAGCTGCGCTTTGAATGCCGCGATCAGCAGGACGACGGTCGTGACCGTGGTGTTGATCTGGTGGGAGGCTCCGCCGTCGATGGCGATCAACGATGACGCGATGGTGACCGTCGTGAGCAGCGCCCACACGATCGTCAGCGGATTGCGGATCAGTGACGTCATTGTCTACCTCATCAAGTAGAGCAGGGCGAATAGGACCAGCCACAAGACGTCGACCATGTGCCAGTAGGTGGCGCCTGTCTCAACAAACGAAATCTTCGGCGTGGTCGATGTTTTCAGGTTGCGGATGACGAAGCACATGATAACCAGGCCCAGCGCGACGTGGCACAGGTGCATGCCGGTCATCACGTAGTAGTACATGAAGAACAGGTTTTTTCCCGGCGTCAGACCGGCACTGATCTCGGGGATCCACTCGAACATCTTGAGAAGCGGGAAAGCGGCCCCGAACGCCAGTGCGACCCAGAACCCGCGGAGGGCGGCGGCTGTGTCGCCGGCGCGCGCTGCCGCGGTGCCGAGTGCCACAAAAAGTGAACTCGTCAGCAGCACGACGGTGTTGATGGCGCCGATGTCCACATTGAGCCGAGCCTGGCTAGCGAGGAACAGTTCGTGATTCTGGCCCCGGAAGTACATGTAGCCAACGAAATAGACGCCGAAGATCAGCAAGTCGCCGATGACGAAAAACCACATGCTCGATTCGCCGGGGACGTGGCCGCGGGTGCCGGCAGCGCGTTGAGACTGGTCGACGCCGGTTGCGGAGCCTTCAGCAACGTCGGTCATGCGCTCGTCCTCGACGGCGTCTCGAGGACAGCAGGGTGCGGGTCAGGCGAGGCGTTGTCGAGTTCGGACACAGGTTGGTTCTTGATTGCCTTGTAGATGCACAGGTACACGATGATCTGCCACGACACATATAGCGTCATTGCGAACCAGAAGGTCATCAGGCCGTTCCAGGCGAAGGGTCCCGATTTGGTGATCCAGACCGGGGCAGCCATCAACTCGGTCACGTATTGCCAAATAGTGTAGTAGCCCAACCACTTTGGGAGAATGTTGTTCTCATCGAGAATGATAGCCAGGCCGAAGGCCATCCACATAACGCAAAAACAACCCAATGAGCCGATGAACGCCAAGTAGCCGAAGTCGTACAGCATCGTCAAGACGGCCGGGCGGTATCCAGGGCGAAATGCGCCCAGGCCGAAGCAGAACATCGGGAAGAGCATGCCCACGATCGCGCCGGTGATGGCGCCGATCATCATCGAATAGCGGAACGCAGGACTGACCGACATCCGCTTGACCTGCATCAGATAGCAAGCGTTCGACACCGGCGCGAGGCCGTAGGACAGCGTCAGGATCAAACACGCGATCAGCAGATTGTGCGAGTGCATGAAGTTCACGATGTGCGGTCCGGGACTGCTCGGTGACCGCGGCGGCATCATCCAACTCAGCGGCACGAACACCAGCCCGAACACGTTGAAGAAGAACGGCACGCTCCAAAATGCGATCCACTGGTCGAGTTTGCGATTCGCGCGCCACGACTTTGGCTGTTCGGCGGGCATTGTGGGGGCCTTCGGCACCTCTGCCACGCTGCCGCTCATGCGAGAACCACGCGATCGTCGCCCTGGTTTCGCACCGCGCGCAGAAGAGCCCAGAACATCACGGCGATGTAGATCGCAAATGTCGTCAGCCGCAAAGTGAATGACAGTGGGCCGTTCCAGGCGAGTGGGCCCGACTTGTAGAGGATCGAGAATGCACTCGGGGCCAGCAGCGCGACTGTGGCGACATTGAAGTGCGCCACCCAGCGCGGAAAGATCGGATCGGGGCGCTCATCGAGGTAGACGCTCAGCGCGAGGCAGAGGTTCTGCACCATGATGGTGCCCACCGGCGCGATGAAGAAGAACCACGCCATGTCGTTCAGCAGACTCGTCAGCTGCGGGTCACGGTCAGGCCTGAAAGCTGCCATGCCCCAGCAATAGTCGGCGAGAATGAATGCGGTCGTCCCGACGCCTACGCAGATGACGTATGCGTACGTCAAGACGGTGCTTGAGGTCGCAACTCGCGAGATTTGCACTGCTGTCACCGCGAACAGCGGCACCAGAGAACACGCGATGAGGTTGCCGAGGATCGCCACCCCGAGGATGCCGGTGACGTTGCCGCGGAAGAACGCCGCCACTTGGTCGGGTGTCAGTGTTGGTGATAGCGGCGGCGAAAACACCGGGAACACAAGGTAGGCAAGCACAAACAAGGCCACTGCCGGCGGCGCGGTCCATAACAGGATCCGCTGACCCTTGGTGTTCATCGATGCCGTCCCTGCCTCCGCCGATGCGTGTGCGCCTGCTCTTGTGCGGCGCTCGGTCGCCTCGTCACGAATCCGTGCGCTCCTAAGATCTAGCACGTTCACTGACAAATGACAACGAAAATCACGGCGTCTGGTAGCCGCGTTAAACGCGCTCTGTCTGCGTTGCGAGATCAAAGTCGGCTTATAGCCAGGCCGAAGTAAGTCGAGCGCCTCGGTCTAAGCTCGCCGCGGGAGAGAATTCAACTAACATCTGTCAGCAAGTGAGCCGGATACGGCAGAATGGGGGCGTGCCAGACACCGCGACGAGTCGCGAAGCCCAACGTCGCAGAACGCGCGCGCGGGTACTCGATGCCGCCATCTCGGAGTTTCAGCGTGCCGGCGCGAACTCAGCGGATATCAACGCGATCGTTGAGGCCGCGGGAGTTGCCCGCAGCACCTTTTACTTCCACTTTCCCACCAAGGAACATGTCCTACTCGAGTTGATCCGCCGGGACGAGGACTACCTCGCGGCGGAACTCAGTCGATTTCTTGACACCCGCCGCGATCTGCCGGCGGTCCTGAACGAAATCATCAGGCTCGTCGCAGAGCTTGAAACCCGTTGGGGCGCAGCACTATTTCGCGACGTCATCAGTCTCTATTTCTCACCCGCAGCTCCCAAAGACGAGAATTGGACCAAACATCCGACATTTGTGTTGCTTGCTGCCGAAATCGAGCGTGCGCGCAGCCGCGGCGAACTTTACGAGGACGTCGACGCCTACGACAGCGCCGCGTTCTTTCTGATCGGCGTCCACGCACAACTCATCAGCGCCAGAGCGCCAGGACCAGGGCGCGACGAGGTGCTCAAGAAATTCGTGAAGAGCACCCTGCGCAGCCTGCAGCGCTGAGCCATCGCGCAGCGGCAGGTCGGTTGACTGAACCGGTCCCGGACCTACCCGAGGCCCCCGTCACTGTGACGGCGCTCATACACTGGCCAATCGTGGGCATTCTGTTTGGCTTCGCACCGTGGATCGTCTATTGGACGCTGGTCGGCAACGTACCGCTCCTGGTCGCGGCACTGGTCGCACTCGCGATAGCAGTGGCGGGCTTGGTGACCGGCCGTATCACCCGGACACTCGGGCGAACTCTCGAACTCGGTTCTGGCGCAACGTTCTTGATCGTCACAGCGGTGACAGTGCTGGCCAGCCAGTCGGTGATGCAGCGCTGGGCGCTGCCATTGAGCATCGCGGGGATGTTGCTGACCACCCTGATCGGCCTGCTGACCGGCACGTCGTTCGTGCACGAGTTCGCCGCTGCGGGTCAGCCTCCGGGTGTGGTCGACAGCGATGTGTTCGGACAGATCACCGCGCGGCTGACCTGGATCTGGATCGTTGTCTTCGCGGGCATGACGGTGTCGTCGTGCATTCCGGCGATCGTGGACACCCGCGAACCGGTCACCTACGTCTGCTACTGGGTCGTTCCGTTCTCGCTGCTGGCGCTGGGCGCACTCGCGACAAAAGTTCTGCCTGACCTGATGGCCGCCGGGGCGGGCGACATCGAACGGAAGACCACGTTTGTCGCCTACCACGAAGCCACCATCGACGAGCTGTATTACCTGGCCACCGAACACGCCAACCGGGAGGTCGGCGCAGGCCAGGAGGCCTACGCCGTCAAAGTCGGAGGCAAGGGCACGGCGCTGGTAGGCGACGACAGCCGCCACTCGTGGCCGTCGACGTACAAAGTGCGCCAGGCACGACGCTAGAAAGGCCTCGGTCGGAGGTCAGAAACACGGACCCAGTCGACGAGCATCTCGGCGGGATAGCTTCCCGAAGCGGGGTCGCCGCCACCGGAACCACCGACCGCAAGGTTCAACACCGGGAACAAGTTGTAGTCCGGGTCGTGAACGGCCACTTGCGGATGGGGTCGTTGAGGTCCTCGATGCCGGTCGAGGGAACGCTGAAGTACGGCTCCTTGCCGTCTGCGTAGTCCTCCCAGAAGTAGAACCCGCTCTGGTTCCACGTCACCCGCCAGGTGTGCCATCCGCCGTCCACCCCGATCGGCTGGGTCTCAAAAGCCGTGCCGAATGGGTCGGCGTGGACGGTGGTTCCCGCAGGCCACTCGCCGTTGCCATACCACTCGAGCAGGTCGACTTCGCCCTCGCGGCCGGGAAAGTCGTTGGACAACCACCAAGCTGGCCAGGCGCCCCGGTGAGGCAGTTGAGTTTGATCCGGGCTTCCCAGGTGGTGCCGATGCCACCCCGCCAGTTTCCGCTGACCAAGCCGCCGAAGTACGTGTTTTCATCGTTGGTGGCCCGCAGAATGCGGTTGGAGTTGCCGTCGAGGAACACGTTTTCCCGAGTGTTGCGGTACTGGCCCCAAAACTCGGGTCTGTCGAACCCGACCGGGTTTTTGATCGGTGTCCGGTTTGACGAAATTGCCCACTTCGACGGATCGGGCGCCGAGCCGGCCGGGCCGTCGAACTCGTCATGGAACAGGAAACCCCCGGTCTGAGTACCGGCCACCGGCGCCGTGGGCGGTGGTGCTGGACGCGGCGGCGTGCCGCGACGGATAAGCGCGGGCTTTTGGAGCGGGGATCGCGGCGGCGAGCGCGCCGATCCCAAACGTCAACATGACGTTGCGTCGATTCACCTCGGGCACAAGCACCGGACGATAGCAGCAGGCCCGGGGGCTTGGATGAAATAGCCGACGCCCGCCGCGACCGGGCCTCAAGGTCCGACACCGCCCGAGCTCACATCTGCGCGTCTGGCAACATACCGACGAGTCCAGATGACTGATCGCAACGCACAACACAACGCGCTTGGCGGCTCCGCGAGCGTCTCCCAGGCCGGCGGTGACTATCTGCGCCGGCCGCGCCCTGTGCTGGATCCGCTGATCGTTGGCGTGTTGGCGGCAGCCGTGAGTCTGGGCGGGGCGGGTCGTCCTTCTTTCTGGTACGACGAGGCCGCCACTATTTCCGCCTCATACAGTCGTTCGCTGGGTCAGTTGTGGCAGATGCTGAGCAACGTGGACGCCGTCCACGGTCTCTACTACCTGCTCATGCACGGCTGGTTCCACATTTTCCCGCCAACCGAGTTCTCGTCCCGCGCGCCAAGTGGTCTAGCTATTGGGGGCGCCGCGGCGGGATTAGTGGTGCTGGGCAGGCAGTTTTCGTCTCGTACTGTCGCGGTAACCTCCGGAGTTATCTGCGCGGTCTTGCCCCGGACGACGTGGGCAGGCATCGAAGCGCGCCCGTATGCCTTTTCGATGATGGCCGCCGTGTGGCTAACAGTGCTGCTCGTTTATGCCGCACATCGTGATAACGCTTGGGGCTGGGTGCCGTACGGGATCGCGCTGGCGATATCAACTCTGCTCGACGTGTATCTCCTGCTGTTGTTCTTTGCGCACGTCGGTTTTATGTGTCTCTTCCAGCGCAGGGGAACGGGGCTGACAAGGTTCGCCATTACATCGGTTCTGGCGGGTTGCGCTGTGACGCCGTTTGTCGTCACGGCCATCGGCCAAGCGCATCAAATCAGTTGGCTCGCGCCGATCGGGCGCCGGACGATCGAAGATGTATCGATTCAACAGTATTTCGAGAGAAGCCCGCCGTTCGCAGTCTTGTCTGCGCTGCTGGTAGCGGCGGCTATTGCGGTATGGCTCCGGACATCCGCGCAACTGACGGAGTCCGATCGGCAGCTGTTGACCTTGGCCGTCGCCTGGCTGATGATACCGACCGCACTGATCGTCATCTGGTCGGCGTTGGTTCACCCCATCTACACGCCGCGCTACTTGACCTTCACCGCCCCGGCGATGGCACTGGTCCTGGGCGTCTGCATTGGCGCAGTCACTTCTCGACCGTGGGCCGCCGCGGCCCTCGTGGGTCTTTTCGCTCTCGCCGCGGTTCCGAATTATATTCTGGCCCAACGTAATCCCTACGCCAAGTACGGAATGGACTACAGCCAGGTAGCCGACCTGATCACCGCGCAGGCTGCGCCCGGTGACTGCCTACTCGTCAACGACACGGTTACGTTCATGCCTGCTCCGATGCGCCCGTTGATGGCGGCGCGCCCCGATGCATATCGGAAGCTGGTCGACCTCACCCTTTGGCAACACGCGACCGACCGCAGAGACGTCTTCGACACCAACCTCATCCCAGAAGTTGTCGTGAAACCATTGAGCCGTTGTCGCGTCGTGTGGATCATCACCCAAGCCGACAAGTCAATGCCGGCTCACCAGCAGGGATGGGCGCTCCCGCCCGGCCCGCTCTACGGCGGCACCCCGGCTTTCGCCGTTCCGCAAGATCTGGGATTCCGGCTTGTCGAGCGCTGGCAGTTCAACCTGGTGCAGGTGATCAAGGCCGAGAATTCGGGCCGATGACGCTTTACCAGACCCGGATATAGTCGACGAGCATTTGGCACGGGAAGGTGCCCGCGGCGGGATCGCCTGCTCCGACGCCGCCGACCGCGAGGGTGAACATGGGCGTCATCCAGTAGCCGGGGTTGTTGAACGGCCACCGCTTGTCTTCAGGAGGGGCCCCGAACACGTGGATGGGCTTCGGCGGCACGCTGAAGTACGGCTTGGCACCGTCGACATAGTCCCGCCAGAACTTGAAACCGTCCTCATCCCAACGCATTCGCCAGGTGTGCCAACCGCCGTCCACCATCCCGGGAATCGATTTGCCTTCCCAGGTTTTCCCGTTGGATGCCGCGTGGACCGTGGTACCGGGGGCCCATTCGCCGTTGCCGTACCACTCGAAGATATCGACTTCGCCGTCCGGCTGCGGATCCTCGTTGACGGTCCAGAACGAGGGCCACAGGCCGGGGAACAAACAGTCGAGTTTGATCCGCGCCTCCCAGGTGGTGTTGATCATGCCCCGCCAATTGCCGCGCAGCTTACCGCTGAAATATTGACCGTTTTCTCGGGTGGCTTGCAGGACAAGATTGGAATTTCCATCGAGGAATACATTTTGGGGGCGGTATATCCCGTCGACCGGCGGGAACACGTCGTCCTGCCAGGTTTGTATCGTCCACTTCGATAGGTCGGGGCCCTGGCCTGCCGGTCCGTCAAATTCATCGTGAAATATGTAGGCCCCGGGCGCGGCATCCGCCGGCGCGGCCGGCGGCGGCACCCGACCTGGCAGTGTGTCCGGGGGAGAGGGGTGGGCCCAGGCTTGCGGGAGGCGCATCGCCGCTGCCAGCGCCCCCAGCCCCGTCGTCAGCATGATGTTCCGTCTATTGATCTCAGGCACAGCTAGACAATATATAGAGATGTATAGAGATGCAGCAGACGGCAGGGCAGCCCGCTTCGATGCGGTACCCCGATGATCCGCCGGCAGAACAACCCAGCCCCGACCCAACGCCGGCCCGGCGAGCTTGGCAGACTGTGCGCATGGCACAGATAACAATGCGTGGAAACCCGATCAACACCGTCGGCGATCTGCCCGCTGTCGGAGCTCCGGCCCCCTCCTTCCATTTGACCGGATCCGACTTGAGCGCAGTCAGCAGCGAGCAATACGACGGTAAGCCCGTGTTGCTGAACATCTTTCCGTCGGTCGACACCCCGGTATGCGCGACCAGCGTGCGCACCTTCAACGAACGCGCCGCCGCAGGCGGTGTCTCCGTGCTGTGTGTGTCCAACGACCTGCCGTTCGCGCAGGCGCGGTTCTGCGGCGCGGAGGGTATCGAGAACGTGCAGAGCGCATCAGCGTTCCGTGACACCTTCGGTCAGGATTACGGCGTCACCATCGCCGACGGCCCCTTCGCCGGGCTGCTGGCCCGAGCCGTCGTGGTGGTCGGCGCCGACGGCAATGTCGCGTACTCAGAGCTGGTGCCGGAGATCGCCCAAGAGCCCGATTACGACGCGGCGCTGGCCGCGCTGAGCGCCTCGGCCTAGCCAGGGCCGGGTTGCGGCCTCCAACCGACATACGTCAGGTAAAGGCCGGACAGCGCGAGGCAGCCGAACACCACCCAGATGAACGCGGTTGCGCTCGAGTAGACGGCGTCGCCAGCTGCGTCGTAGGCCTGAGGAACGGTCAGCAGTAACACCCCACGTATCGCCAGAAACCAGCCGACAACCGACACGATGACGGCCGCGGGGCTGCGCCAATATTGATGAAACGCGATGATCATCAGGCCGGCGATCAATAAAATCGCGCCAAAAAGCCACGGCCACATGGGGTTTGCCTTGAATTCGGTGAACAGTGTCCGCATGTATGAGCCGCGCACCGCAACCGTGGTGGGCACGATTGTGAAGAACGGCCCCAATACCCGGGCAAACGCGCGTGTCCGGGTCTGGCCCTGCGCTGATGTGCTCATTGGCCTGCCTCCTTGCTCGTCAGCGAATAACTCCCGACCGGTGGGCGGTAGACGGCGGGGCATAGCGTGACCAGCAACACACCGACGGCGAATATCGACGCGGTCAGCCACGGAAAGTGTCCGTCTGGAGCGAAGCCCTCGGCGGCGACGAACGCGAGGCCGTAGGCCGCCAGGAAGGCACCCGCCAACATGATCGGTTCGGCCGAGCGACCTTTGAACGTCCCGAATACGGGAAGTGGCGCCGCGAAAAAGCGCCGGCCCCACCACAACAGCACGAGCTCAACCGCCGTCACGACGCTGAGAATGACCACCCATTCCAGCCGGGCGAGCCACCACTGGCCGGTGCCCTCCTCCGGTTGCGGCAACAGTCCGGCCGGGTAGCCGACAATCGCCACGATCACGACAGGGATCATGTGCCACAGGTACAGAGCCATGACGTTGCTGTTGGCGCGCGCCAGCGCCCGCTGGACCAGACCGCCGCGCAGCGCGCGGTTGAGCGCGGGCGCGAGAGCCATCACCAGCCCGGCCTGCGCGCAGCCGAATGCCAGCATCGCTATCGAGGGCGGTTCGCTGTTCTGCACGGCTTGGCCGGGGACGCCGATCATGCTGACCGGGTAGGGACCCAGCCCGATGAGCAGCGCCAGTGCGACCGCCGAGCCGGCAGCCAGCAGCACCGGCCTGGAACCCGCGAACAATCCGTTGCGCCAAGCGATTCCGAGTTGATAGAGGGCGCCCCAACAGAGCAGGTAGTTGAGCCAGCCGAGATAGGGGACATGGCCGCCCAGCGACAGAGCGTCTACCGCGGCGACGCCCACTGCCAGCGCCGCGAACACCCAAAGCCCCCCACGGCGTTGTGCGGCAACGGCAATCGGCGTCAGCGAAACCACCACCAGGTATACCGCGAGGAACCACAGGTGCATCGCCACCGCCCAGCCGGCGTATTCCAGCGTCGAGCTCACCACCCCGGTGGCGTCCAACACCACGACCACGACCGACACCAGCACGACGTACACCGACGTCGGTCCGAGCACCCGGGCGAGTCGATGCCGCAGCCAGGTCTGGCGGGACAGACCCTCGATGTCGCGCCGATGGGCCCACGACACCGCGCCGGCGAACCCGGCGGCCAGGAAGAATGTCGGAACGGCCTGGAACGGCCACGTCAGCCACTGGGTCCAGGGCTGGTCGACGAGCGGATTCTGCCGACCGAAGTACCCGTCGTGATAGGTCACCGCTCCGGCCAGCCAGTGGCCCAGCACGATCACGACCACCCCCGACACGCGGTAAAAGTCCACGGCCAGATTCCGGACCGGGCGGTCGGCCATAACCAAAAAGTACTCGTCACGCGGCGTTCCGCGGGTAGGTGTGGTCGGTGCCGGCCAGCCGGGCCAGAGTTGCGCGCGAGTCGTCCGCCGATTACTTCCGGTAAACTGATCCTCTCGACGTCGATCTTCGACGGTTCATAGCTTGGAAGGTGTCCCATATGGTCACGCGTTCATTGACCAGACTGGCTGTTGCAGCTAGCGGTCTGGCGTTGTCGTTGCTCACTGGCGCCGGAATCGCGTCCGCGGACGACCTGTCGCCGGCAGCCATCAACACCACCTGCAGTTACCCGCAGGTTGTGGCGGCGCTCAACGCGCAGTCACCGGGTGCCGGGGCGAAGCTCACCAGCTCAGGCCTGGCAACCAGCTTCCTGCAGAGGTATCTCGCTTCGGCGCCGCCGCAGCGCATCCAGATGGCCCAGCAGGCCGAGGCGCAATTCCCCGCGGCGGCGCAGGAGTACCTCCCAATGCTCAACCAGGTCGCCAGCACTTGCAACAACTTCTGAGCGGTCTACCAGACCCGTATTGAGCGGTCTACCAGACCCGTATCCAGTCGACCAGCATCTGCGACGGGTAGCTGCCCGGTCCGGGATCACCACCACCGGAACCGGCGACCGCCAGATTGAACACCGGAAACATGGTGTAACCGGGCCCGTTGAACGGCCAATCCGGAAGCGAGTCCGCCGGAACATCGAAATAGGGCTGCGCGCCGTCGACGTAGTCTTTCCAGAACCGGATTCCGGCCGCGTCCCACTGGCATCGCCACGTGTGCCATCCGCTGTCCACCGCAATGTTGTGGGTCTTCCACTCACCGCCGTTGGCTTTCGCGTGGACGGTGGTGGCCGAGGGCCAGCTGCCGTTCCCGTACCACTCGAGGACGTCGATTTCGCCCTGGTCCTCGTTTCCCAGCCAATACGCGGGCCAGCTACCGGCGGTCAGGCAATCGAGCTTGACCCGGGTTTCCCAGGTGTGGCCGACGCCACCGCGCCAGAGGCTTTGAATCTTGCCGCTGTAATAGGTTGGGCCGTCTTTCGCCGCGCGCAGGACCAGGTTGGACTTACCGTCGACGAACACGTTGCGGCGGTCGTCGCGGTATTGACCGATGTGCTCGGGTAGCTCCCAAAAAGTCGGATCCTTGATCTGCTCACGCGCTTTGGCCACCGTCCACTTCGCCGGATCAGGCGCTGAGCCCGACGGGCCGTCGAAGTCGTCCTGAAAGATGTAGCTGCCCTGAGCCGAGTTACCCGGCGGCGCGGCCGGCATGCGGGGGTGAGCCCTGGCCTGCGGGACGGGCACCGCGGCTGCCAGCACGCCGACGCCCGTCATCAACATCAAGGTGCGACGATCCATCTCCGGCATAGGCCAAGCACGATAGCAGCCACCCCGGGACGGCCCGCCAATTAGCTGTTCAGCGCTGTTTTTGGACTCGGCACCGGCTGCTGATCACAAATGAGCCAGAAGTCGGTCCGCGAACGCATCAGGGTGCTCCCGGTGCATGAAATGTCCGCCCGGGACCTCTTCGACGACGTAATCGTTTTCGAACATGCGGGCGGCGCGCCGATAGTCCGAGGGCTCCGCGACGGGGTCACCGAGCCCCGCAAAGGCAACTGTGGGGACGGCGATCCTGGTCTTCAATGACGCGCTGGGTGCGGGCGACAGTTTTCGGTAGTAACCAAACGCCGCGTTCAAGCTGGCCCGGTTCGCGAAGCAGGCGCGGACCGGGTCGAATTCTTTCGGATCGGGACTCCAGTCCGGCGACCATCGTCGACAGATCTTGGGCAGCGCCGCGAAGTCGTTGCGCGCGAAGCGGTTCGCCGCCCCTGGCAACTTGTAGGTCGCGAAGTGGCGAACACCCCAGAGCTTTTTCAGCGACGGCTTGAGCGTGGCCGGGTGGGGAATGGCAAGAACGAACAGTTTCGTCACACGATCGGGGCCGAGCGCCGCCGCGCCGTAAGCGGCTCCTGCGCCGAAATCATGGCCGATGATAACGGCCTCGCTGGCGCCCAGCGCTTCGATCAACGCGAGGGGGTCACGCGCCAACGTCTCTTGGTCCGCGTCACGATCGGGGATCGCGGTGGGGTGGTAGCCGCGCATGAACGGGCTGACCGCGCGGTATCCCCGCGCGGCGATTCGGGGCCGCAGGTCATCCCAGGTGTGCGCCGTGTCGGGGAACCCGTGCAACATCAGCACCAGCGGCCCGGAGCCATCCTCGAGATAGCCGAAGTTCAGGCCGTTCGCTTCGACGAATTTGATCGCATCAGCCATGGCTAACGGACACTACGCCACCGCTCAGGTCACGGCGGGCGAACGACTGTGCGGCGGGCCCGGTTGAGCTTGATCGACGGCGATGACGTGGCCCGACGCGAGTGCTTGCAGCGCGGCATCGACGACGGCGTTGTTGGCGTAGCCGTCGTACGCCGTAGGTCCGCTGAGAGCGTTGCGGGCCAATGAGGCAGCCCAGTCGATGTTTTGGGCGTGATAGGCGCCGTCGAAACGCTCGATCCAGTCGTCTGGGAGGAACGTGCCCGCTCCTGCGTCGCCGACAGCCTGAGTGCGCCGGCTCGGGGCGCCCGGCAGTCGCGAGTCAGCTGTCACCTATTGCCTTTCGCTTTCAGCCGCGGGCCTTCTGGTAGACGAGCCAGCGCAGCTCGATCGGCGACTCTTCGCGGTCCAGGTCGAAAACGTCGAGGCCGCTGGCCCATCCGTCGTACCAATCTGTGGGCGGCCAGGCGCCGTCCGGCAGGTGGGTCTTCTCGTATTCGTAGGCCGAGTCGTCACTGACGAGGTCGAGGGGCAGCTGCGACGCGGCGCTTGTCAATTCGTCGCGGGTGAAGATCATGGTGTTGCACTGCTGCCCGAGTTCGCGCGCCGCGTCGTCCGGGCGGTAGCCGGGCCGCGCCAAAAAGGCGTTGAAGACCAGTCGTCCTCCGGGCGCCAGGCAATCCGAGGCGAGTTCGAATATTCCACGCAGCTCGTGCGTCGTTCGGAAGTCGGGCACCACCTCGGCGAGAACGATCAGCTGATAGTCGCGGCGGACACCGTCCATGGTTTCGAAGACGTCGCCGTCCATGACGCGCACCTCAAGAGACTCGCGTTGGGCCTCCGAGCGAATGATGTCGGCGAACTTCGAGCTCATCTCCACCGCGTCCACCGGGTGGCCACGTCGCGCGAGAGCCAAAGCGTTGCGCCCGGTCCCCGCGCCGACGTCGAGTACCGGATGGGCCCCGGGATCGGCCGCGTCGTTGGCCAGCGCCCACACCCGGGCGTCTGGTTCAGTGCCGAACAGCGGCCCGTCGCGGGTGGCGACCCAGCCGTCGTAGTGGCCGCCGATCGTCACCGATTCGGTTGTGACGCGGTAATTCACCGTGATACCGAAAGGAGCATGGAACGAAATGACGATGTTCGAACGCGAGGACGCTGTGTAAGCCTTGGCCAGCTCCGCCTCGAGCACCATCTTCAGCTGCGCAGATTGCTCGGCCGTGTATTGAACGCCGGCGACGGCAAAGAAGTTGTCGCACATCTTGACGTACTCGTCGATCATGCTGGGGACGGCGGGCACCGCGATCTGTCCGGTGACAACGGCTCGGCGATACAACCGCCGGGCCATCGCGTCACGCAGCGTGGACGGGCCGAAAGACCTGACGGCTGGATCGTCCATCAGACCCTTCTACACGAGGAAACCCGCTTTCGACCAGCCGTGCCCGGATGGGGGCGAGCAGCAGATGCTATAAACGCAACGTATGTCGAGCAACGGGCACTCCATTACTCACGTTTCCGATACGGCGCGGTGGACGGCATTGCACCGGGCAACCGAGTCGGCACGTCCGGATGCGTTGTTTAGCGACCCGCTGGCCGAACGTCTCGCCGGTCAACACGGTCGCGCGATCGTCGCCAACGTTCCGCGGAGGAATCGCAGCGGGTGGTGGCTCGTCGCACGTACCAAGCTGATCGACGACGCCATCGCCGAAGCGATCGCCGACGGCTGTGACCGGGTGCTCAATCTGGCGGCCGGACTGGACACCCGGCCATATCGTCTAGACCTTCCGCCCGATCTCCTTTGGATAGAGGCGGATCTGCCGCAGCTGCTCGCGGAAAAGACCGAGCTGCTTGCTGATCAGAAACCGGTATGTCGGCTAACCCGCAAAGCCGTCGATTTGATCGACCCGGTCGCCCGCCGCGCTTTCTTCAACGAGGCACTTGACGGCGCGTCCAAAGCGCTGGTGTTGACTGAAGGCCTGTTGATGTATCTCGAAGACCGCGACGTCGTCGCGCTGTCGGAGGCGATCAAACGACCCGAGGTGGCCTGGTGGATGGTGAACTTCACCGGACCGGAACTCAAGAAGACGATGAATGACAGGATCGCCGGTATACGGCAAAATGCCCCGTTCAAGTTCGCACCCGAGAACGGGATAGCTTTCTTCGAACGGCTGGGCTGGCGCACGCTCGAGGTCGAATCGCTGTTGGTTGCGGCCCATCGTTTCCGCCGCTTGCCAATTTTGATGCGCCCGGCTGCGTGGCTACCACAGCCGGATCCACGGCATCCACGTGGCAGACCCTTCAGTGTGGTCGCCCTACTTACCCATTGAGCCATGCGCCCTCTTTCCAGACGCGAAGCGATCAAGTTTGCGGTGACACCTGCTCTGCTGGGCCTCGGCCCGCTGGCGACGACACTCGGGATGCCGAAGGGGTCGGCCGACAACATCAGGCTGATCGATTTCGCCGAGCGGCGAATTGCGCCGGATGAGATCAGATCGGCAGGCTACGCCGGGGTGGTGAATTACGTCTCCGAGTCGCGGCCGGGTGCCAACTTCCAGGCAAAGCCGATCACCCGCGAGTACGCGGACGCGCTACGTGCAGCGGGCCTGCACATCGTCAGCAACTACCAGTACGGCAAACCTGGCTGGCCTGACCCGTCGGATTTCACTCGCGGTTCGGACGGCGGGGTGGCCGACGCTCAGACGGCGCTGCGGCTGCACAACGCAGCCGGCGGGAGTAGTTCCGCCCCGATCTTTTTCAGTATCGATGACGACATCGATCAGAACACCTGGAATAGCCTTGCTGTCAACTGGTTTCGAGGAATCAACTCGGTGCTGGGCGTGCAGCGCACCGGCATCTACGGGCATGCGCTGGCCTGCGGGTGGGCGATCAATGACGGCGTGATCGGTCAGTCAACCACCGCGGGGCACCGGTGGGCGTGGCAGACGAAGACGTGGTCGCACGGGCAGCGCGAGTCCGCAGCGGTGCTATATCAAGAGGTGGTCAACAGCCCGTCGAACCCGGGACCGCTTCTGGGTGGCATACACGTCGACGTCGACGAGGTACTTGCCACCGATTTCGGGCAGTGGGACCTCGTCCGTTAAGGCCATGGCTCAACGCCACTTGATGCCGCATCCGATCGACGGTCGCTGATCACCATCGACCGGGCGCCCGGCGAGGACGGCGTCAACCGCCGCGCGGACGTCGGCGGTTGACACCGGTAGGTCGTTTCCCGGGCGGGAATTGTCGAGCTGGCCGCGGTAGACAAGTCGGCGCTCACCGTCGAAGACGAACGTGTCGGGCGTGCACGCCGCCGAGTAGGCGCGGGCGACGTCCTGGGTCTCGTCATAGAGGTAGG
>DASQRI010000450.1:0-9231 GCA_035642975.1 Mycobacterium sp. | reverse complement strand
CATGCCCCGCGACGGCGACCGTGCCGACGCGAAAAGCCCCGTGCGGTGGTTCGATATCGAGCCCTGCTACGTCTATCACCCGCTGAACGCCTACTCCGAAATCCGCAACGGCAATGAAGTGCTGGTCCTCGACGTGGTGCGCTACGAGCGGATGTTCGACCGCGACCGGCGCGGGCCCGGCGGTACCGAGCCCACGTTGGACCGGTGGACGATCAACCTGACGACCGGAGCGGTGAGCAGCGAACGCCGCGACGACCGCTCGCAGGAGTTTCCCCGGATCAACGAGACGCTGCTGGGCAGCCGGCATCGTTTCGGCTACACGGTCGGCGTCAACGGCGGCTTCGTCGACTCAGGCAGAACAAAAATGTCGACATCGCTGTACAAGCACGACTACGCGACCGGATCCAGCATGGCCGCCCCGCTCGACCCGGACCTGCTGATCGGCGAGATGTCCTTCGTGCCGCGTCCCGCCGGCGGCTCGGCGACCCAGGCCGAGGACGACGGGATCCTGATCGGCTACGGCTATCACCGCGGCCACGACGAGGGACAGCTGGTGTTGCTCGACGCCCAAACCTGCGAATCGGTGGCGACCGTGCACTTGCCGCAGCGAGTGCCGATGGGTTTTCACGGCAACTGGGCGCCGCGGGATTGACGAAATCCGCGCCGGCGGCGAATCTGTGGCGATGGTTGCAGTAGGCCGCTGCTTACCTTCGTGTGCGCTACAGTGACTCATGCCACAAGCTGGGCTTGGGCAGCGATGATGAACGTCGGCGGGAGGATTTCGCATGGGTATCGGTATCTCGGTTGAGGGGCTGACCAAGTCCTTCGGCTCCCAGCGAATCTGGGAAGACGTCACGATGGACATCCCCGAGGGCGAGGTCAGCGTGCTGCTGGGCCCGTCGGGTACCGGTAAATCCGTCTTCCTGAAGTCGCTGATCGGCTTGCTGCGCCCGGAGCGCGGCTCGATCATCGTCGACGGCACCGACATCACCGAGTGTTCGGCCAAGGAGCTGTACGACATCCGCACGTTGTTCGGCGTCATGTTCCAGGACGGCGCCTTGTTCGGGTCGATGAACCTCTACGACAACACCGCGTTCCCGCTGCGCGAGCACACCAAGAAAAAGGAAAGCGAGATCCGTGACGTCGTCATGGAGAAGCTGGAGATGGTGGGTCTGGGCGGGGATGAGAAGAAGTTCCCCGGTGAGATCTCCGGTGGTATGCGCAAGCGCGCCGGGTTGGCCCGCTCGCTGGTGTTAGACCCGCAGATCATCCTGTGTGACGAGCCGGACTCGGGTCTGGACCCGGTCCGCACGGCCTACCTGAGCCAGCTGCTCATCGACATCAACGCGCAGATCGACTGCACCATCTTGATCGTCACGCACAACATCAACATCGCCCGCACGGTGCCCGACAACATGGGCATGTTGTTCCGCCGCAAGCTGGTCATGTTCGGCCCCCGCGAGGTGTTGCTGACCAGCGACGAGCCGGTGGTGCGGCAGTTCCTCAACGGTCGCCGGATCGGCCCGATCGGGATGTCGGAGGAAAAGGACGAGGCCACCATGGCCGAGGAGCAGGCCCACCTGGAGGCCGGCCACGTCGACGGCGGTGTCGAGGAGGTCGAGGGCGTACCTCCGCAGATCCTCGCCACACCCGGGATGCCCGAGCGCAAGGCGGTCGGCCGTCGACAGGACCGGGTTCGGGAGAACCTGCACCTGTTGCCCAAAGACGCCCAAGAAGCGATCCTCGAATCGCTCGAGGGCCAGCAGCAGCAGCAATATCCCGGCAACGGTGACAGCCGCCCCCGGCACCGCGACGACGACGCCGACACCACGTCGATCCCCACCCAGCGCGGGTACTGACGTCGACCCCGGTAGCCCGACCCGGAAGGAGTTCTTGCACAACTCGGCGCGTCACCTCTTGACGGAAGCGCCCCAAAGGGTCAGTCTGTTGGGCAGAATGTGTGCACGGGTAGCTCCAGTCGCCAGCCAGCGCCGATACCCCCGAGCACGGTAGTTGAGGAATGCGCCGTCCTGCGCTATTGTTGGACGTTGCGCTGGCTGCCTCCTGCCCACCTCACCCGCCACTTGACACCGTGGTCCTAGCCTGAGCTACCTCTGCCTCAGCAGATCTAGCTGCGTGCGTGAGATTCGGACAGATCGTCCGCCAGCCGAACCGACACAGTTATAGCGACGAACAGGTCCGGTGGCCGCCGGCCCTACAGTCGCACTAGGTGCTGGAAGGATGCATCTTGGCACTCTCCCGCCAAAGCAAGAAAAACCCACTAGGTTCTTTAGGCTCTACCTCTAACAGCTCAGTCCCCGGGGCACCCGATCGCATTTCGTTCGCCAAGCTGCGCGAACCGCTCGAGGTTCCGGGCCTGCTGGACGTGCAGACCGATTCATTCGAGTGGCTGATCGGTGCGCCCCGGTGGCGCGAGATCGCCGCTGCGCGCGGCGAGAAGGAGCCGACAGGTGGCCTCGAAGAGGTCCTGAAAGAGCTGTCGCCGATCGAGGACTTCTCCGGCTCGATGTCGCTGTCCTTCTCCGATCCACGATTCGACGAGGTCAAGGCCCCGGTCGACGAGTGCAAAGACAAGGACATGACGTACGCGGCCCCGCTGTTCGTCACCGCCGAGTTCATCAACAACAACACTGGCGAGATCAAGAGCCAGACGGTGTTCATGGGCGACTTCCCGATGATGACCGAAAAGGGCACCTTCATCATCAACGGGACCGAGCGCGTGGTGGTCAGCCAGCTGGTCCGCTCGCCCGGCGTGTACTTCGACGACACCATCGACAAGTCCACCGAGAAGGTGCTGCATAGCGTCAAGGTGATCCCGAGTCGCGGTGCGTGGCTGGAGTTCGACATCGACAAGCGCGACACCGTCGGCGTGCGCATCGACCGCAAGCGTCGCCAGGCCGTCACCGTGCTGCTCAAGGCGTTGGGCTGGAGCAACGAACAGATCAGGGAGCGCTTCGGGTTCTCCGAGATCATGATGTCGACGCTGGAGCGGGACCCCACCTCCGGCACCGACGAGGCGCTGCTGGAGATCTACCGCCGGTTGCGTCCGGGCGAGCCGCCGACCAAGGAGTCGGCCCAGACGCTCCTGGAGAACCTGTTCTTCAAGGAGAAGCGCTACGACCTGGCCCGCGTCGGTCGTTACAAGATCAACAAGAAGCTCGGGTTGAGCGCCCAGCCGGCCGAGACGTCGTCGACGACGCTGACCGAGGAAGACGTCGTCGCCACGGTCGAGTACCTGGTGCGCCTGCACGAGGGCCAGGCCACGATGACCGTCCCGGGCGGCGTCGAGGTCCCGGTGGAGACCGACGACATCGACCACTTCGGTAACCGTCGACTGCGCACGGTCGGCGAGCTGATCCAGAACCAGATCCGGGTCGGCATGTCCCGGATGGAGCGGGTGGTCCGCGAGCGGATGACCACCCAGGACGTCGAGGCGATCACGCCGCAGACGCTGATCAACATCCGGCCGGTAGTCGCCGCGATCAAGGAGTTCTTCGGCACCAGTCAGCTCTCGCAGTTCATGGACCAGAACAATCCGCTGTCGGGTCTGACCCACAAGCGCCGGCTCTCGGCGCTGGGCCCCGGTGGTCTGTCCCGTGAGCGGGCCGGGCTGGAGGTCCGCGACGTACACCCCAGCCACTACGGCCGGATGTGTCCGATCGAGACTCCGGAAGGCCCGAACATCGGCCTGATCGGCTCGTTGTCGGTGTACGCACGGGTCAACCCGTTCGGGTTCATCGAGACGCCGTACCGCAAGGTGGTCGACGGCAAGGTCAGCGACGAGATCGTGTACCTGACCGCCGACGAGGAAGACCGCCACGTCGTCGCGCAGGCCAACTCGCCGATCGACGACGACGGCCGGTTCACCGAGGCCCGCGTGCTGGTTCGCCGCAAGGGCGGCGAGGTCGAGTACGTGTCCTCGTCCGAGGTGGACTACATGGACGTCTCGCCGCGCCAGATGGTGTCGGTGGCCACCGCGATGATCCCGTTCCTCGAGCACGACGACGCCAACCGGGCCCTGATGGGCGCCAACATGCAGCGCCAGGCGGTTCCGCTGGTGCGCAGCGAGGCGCCCCTGGTGGGCACCGGCATGGAGCTGCGTGCCGCGATCGACGCCGGCGATGTCGTCGTCGCCGACAAGAGCGGTGTCATCGAGGAGGTGTCGGCCGACTACATCACGGTGATGGCCGACGACGGCAGCAGGCACACCTACCGGATGCGCAAGTTCGCCCGGTCCAACCACGGCACCTGCGCCAACCAGCGTCCGATCGTGGACGCCGGCGACCGGGTCGAGGCCGGCCAGGTGATCGCCGACGGGCCATGCACCGACGACGGTGAGATGGCGCTGGGCAAGAACCTGCTCGTGGCGATCATGCCGTGGGAGGGCCACAACTACGAGGACGCGATCATCCTGTCCAACCGCCTGGTTGAGGAGGACGTGTTGACCTCGATTCACATCGAGGAGCACGAGATCGACGCCCGCGACACCAAGCTGGGCGCCGAGGAGATCACCCGGGACATCCCGAACGTCTCCGATGAGGTGCTGGCCGACCTCGACGAGCGCGGCATCGTCCGCATCGGCGCCGAGGTCCGCGACGGCGACATCCTGGTCGGCAAGGTCACCCCGAAGGGTGAGACCGAGCTGACGCCGGAGGAACGGCTGCTGCGGGCGATCTTCGGTGAGAAGGCCCGCGAGGTCCGCGACACTTCACTGAAGGTGCCGCACGGCGAGTCCGGCAAGGTCATCGGTATCCGGGTGTTCTCCCGCGAGGACGACGACGAGCTGCCCGCCGGTGTCAACGAGCTGGTCCGGGTTTACGTCGCCCAGAAGCGCAAGATCTCCGACGGCGACAAGCTGGCCGGCCGGCACGGCAACAAGGGCGTGATCGGCAAGATCCTGCCCGTCGAGGACATGCCGTTCCTGCCGGACGGCACCGCGGTGGACATCATCCTGAACACCCACGGTGTGCCGCGACGGATGAACATCGGTCAGATCCTGGAGACCCACCTGGGGTGGGTCGCCAAGGCCGGCTGGAAGGTCGATGTCGCCGGTGGCGTACCGAAATGGGCGGAGCACTTGCCCGAGGAGCTGCTGGCCGCCGAGCCGAACAACATCGTGTCGACCCCGGTTTTCGACGGCGCCAAGGAGGATGAGCTGACGGGCCTGCTGGCCTCGACGCTGCCCAACCGCGATGGCAACGTGCTGGTCAACAAGGACGGCAAGGCGGTGCTGTTCGACGGCCGCAGCGGCGAGCCGTTCCCGTACCCGGTGACGGTGGGCTTCATGTACATCATGAAGCTGCACCACCTGGTGGACGACAAGATCCACGCCCGTTCCACCGGTCCGTACTCGATGATCACCCAGCAGCCGCTGGGCGGTAAGGCGCAGTTCGGTGGCCAGCGGTTCGGTGAGATGGAGTGCTGGGCCATGCAGGCCTACGGCGCCGCGTACACGCTGCAGGAGCTGTTGACCATCAAGTCCGACGACACCGTCGGCCGGGTCAAGGTGTACGAGGCGATCGTCAAGGGCGAGAACATTCCCGAGCCGGGCATCCCCGAGTCGTTCAAGGTGCTGCTCAAGGAGCTGCAGTCGCTGTGCCTCAACGTTGAGGTGCTCTCCAGCGACGGCGCGGCGATCGAGATGCGCGACGGTGACGACGAGGACTTGGAGCGCGCTGCGGCGAACCTGGGAATCAACTTGTCTCGCAACGAATCCGCCTCCGTGGAAGATCTTGCCTGACGATGAGCGCTTGCGCGAAGAGCAATTGAATTCAGTGTTTTCTAGTCCCGAAAGGGGAAAGGGAGTTACGTGTTAGACGTCAACTTCTTCGATGAACTCCGCATCGGCTTGGCTACCGCGGAGGACATCCGTAACTGGTCCTTCGGTGAGGTCAAAAAGCCGGAGACGATCAACTACCGCACGCTCAAGCCAGAGAAGGACGGCCTGTTCTGCGAGAAGATCTTCGGACCCACTCGCGACTGGGAGTGCTACTGCGGCAAGTACAAGCGGGTGCGCTTCAAGGGCATCATCTGTGAGCGCTGTGGCGTCGAGGTGACCCGTGCCAAGGTGCGTCGTGAGCGGATGGGCCACATCGAGCTGGCCGCGCCGGTCACCCACATCTGGTACTTCAAGGGTGTGCCCTCGCGGTTGGGTTACTTGCTGGACCTGGCGCCGAAGGATCTCGAGAAGATCATCTACTTCGCCGCTTACGTGATCACCGCGGTCGACGACGAGATGCGGCACAACGAGCTGTCGACGCTCGAGGCCGAAATGGTGGTGGAGCGCAAAGCGGTCGAGGACCAGCGTGACCTCGACCTGGCGGCCCGCTCGAAGAAGCTCGAAGATGACCTGGCCGAGTTGGAGGCCGAGGGCGCCAAAGCCGATGCGCGGCGCAAGGTTCGCGACGGCGGCGAGCGTGAGATGCGTCAGCTCCGTGAGCGGACGCAGCGCGAGCTGGACCGGCTGGACGAGATCTGGACCACCTTCACCAAGCTGGCCCCCAAACAGCTGATCGTCGACGAGAACCTCTACCGGGAAATCGTCGACCGCTATGGCGAGTACTTCACCGGTGCCATGGGCGCGGAGTCGATCCAGAAGCTCATCGAGAACTTCGACATTGAGGCCGAAGTCGAGACACTGCGCGACGTCATCCGAAATGGCAAGGGGCAGAAGAAGCTTCGTGCGCTGAAGCGGCTCAAGGTGGTCGCTGCGTTTCATCAGTCGTCCAACTCGCCGATGGGCATGGTGCTCGACGCCGTCCCGGTGATCCCGCCGGAGCTGCGGCCGATGGTGCAGCTCGACGGTGGCCGGTTCGCCACCAGCGACCTCAACGACCTGTACCGCCGCGTGATCAACCGCAACAACCGGCTCAAGAGGCTGATCGACCTCGGTGCGCCCGAGATCATCGTCAACAACGAGAAGCGGATGCTGCAGGAGTCGGTCGACGCGCTGTTCGACAACGGCCGTCGTGGCCGTCCGGTCACCGGACCGGGTAACCGTCCGCTCAAATCGCTGTCGGATCTGCTCAAGGGCAAGCAGGGCCGGTTCCGGCAGAACCTGCTCGGTAAGCGCGTCGACTACTCGGGCCGTTCGGTCATCGTGGTCGGCCCGCAGCTCAAGCTGCACCAGTGTGGTCTGCCCAAGCTGATGGCACTCGAGCTGTTCAAGCCGTTCGTGATGAAGCGGCTGGTCGACCTCAACCACGCGCAGAACATCAAGAGCGCCAAGCGGATGGTGGAGCGTCAGCGTCCGCAGGTGTGGGATGTCCTCGAAGAGGTCATCGCCGAGCACCCGGTGCTGCTGAACCGGGCGCCAACCCTGCACCGGCTGGGCATTCAGGCCTTCGAGCCGATGCTGGTGGAAGGCAAGGCCATTCAGCTGCACCCGTTGGTGTGTGAGGCGTTCAACGCCGACTTCGACGGTGACCAGATGGCCGTGCACCTGCCGCTGAGCGCGGAGGCGCAGGCCGAGGCGCGCATCCTGATGCTGTCTTCCAACAACATCCTGTCGCCGGCGTCCGGCCGTCCGCTGGCCATGCCGCGACTGGACATGGTGACCGGGCTGTACTTCCTGACCACCGAGATCGACGGCGACACCGGTCAATACCGGCCGCCCGCCAAGGACCGTCCGGAGTCCGGGGTGTACGCGTCACCGGCCGAAGCGATCATGGCGATGGACCGCGGCGCTTTGAGCGTCCGCGCCAAGATCAAGGTGCGGCTTAACCAGTTGCGCCCGCCGACCGAGCTGGAGACCGAGCTGTTCGGTCAAAATGGTTGGCAGCCGGGCGATTCCTGGATTGCCGAGACCACGCTGGGCCGGGTGATGTTCAACGAGCTGCTGCCCGTCGGGTATCCGTTCGTGAACAAGCAGATGCACAAGAAGGTGCAGGCTGCGATCATCAACGACCTGGCCGAGCGCTACCCGATGATCGTGGTCGCGCAGACCGTCGACAAGCTCAAGGACGCCGGTTTCCACTGGGCCACCCGAAGCGGAGTCACGGTCTCGATGGCCGACGTGCTGGTGCCGCCGGGCAAGCAGGAGATCCTCGACGCCTACGAAGAGCGGGCCGACAAGGTCGAAAAGCAGTTCCAGCGTGGTGCTTTGAACCACGACGAGCGCAATGAGGCGCTGGTGGAGATCTGGAAGGAAGCCACCGACCAGGTTGGTGAGGCGCTCCGCGAGCACTACCCGCCCGACAACCCGATCATCACGATCGTCGACTCGGGTGCCACCGGTAACTTCACCCAGACCCGGACGCTGGCCGGCATGAAGGGCCTGGTGACCAACCCGAAGGGTGAGTTCATCCCGCGGCCGATCAAGTCGTCGTTCCGTGAAGGCCTGACGGTGTTGGAGTACTTCATCAACACCCACGGCGCGCGAAAGGGCCTGGCGGACACCGCATTGCGCACCGCCGACTCGGGCTACCTGACCCGTCGTCTGGTCGACGTGAGCCAGGACGTCATCGTCCGCGAGACCGACTGCGGTACCGAGCGTGGCATTCTCGTCGAGCTGGCCGAGCGTCAGCCCGACGGCACGCTGATCCGCGATCCGTTCATCGAGACCTCGGCTTACGCCCGCACGTTGGGCACCGACGCGGTGGACGGCGACGGCAACGTCGTCGTGGCGCGCGGGCACGACATCGGTGACCCGGAGATCGACGCCTTGCTGGCGGCCGGCATCACGCAGGTGAAGGTGCGTTCGGTGCTGACCTGCACCACCGGCACCGGGGTCTGCGCGACCTGCTACGGACGCTCGATGGCGACCGGCAAGCTGGTCGACATCGGCGAGGCCGTCGGTATCGTGGCCGCCCAGTCCATCGGCGAGCCCGGCACGCAGCTGACCATGCGCACCTTCCACCAGGGTGGTGTGGGTGAGGACATCACCGGTGGTCTGCCCCGCGTGCAGGAGCTCTTCGAGGCCCGGGTACCGCGCGGCAAGGCGCCGATCGCCGACGTCAGCGGGCGGGTGCGGCTGGAGGAGGGCGACCGCTTCTACACGATCACCATCGTCCCCGACGACGGTGGCGAAGAAGTGGTGTACCCCAAGCTCTCCAAGCGGCAACGGCTGCGGGTGTTCAAGCACGAGGACGGCACCGAGCGGCTGCTTACCGACGGCGACCACGTCGAGGTGGGACAGCAGCTGATGGAAGGCTCGGCCGACCCGCACGAGGTACTCCGCGTGCAGGGCCCCCGCGAGGTGCAGATCCACCT
>DASQRI010000449.1:0-2010 GCA_035642975.1 Mycobacterium sp. | reverse complement strand
CGACAGGGTTGGTGGAGTGTCACGGGGTGTGCTCGGCGTTCGGGGGGTGACTTAAGCAACTATATCTGAAGTCAATCACCATCAGATGGTGACTGTCATCACATTTGGCGGGCACGGGCCGCTGGCATCGTTCGCGGATGGTGGCGAGAGGACGACACTGTTGACGACAACCGTGTCGACAGTTGCTGCCCCACGACGCCGCCTGCACGACTATCTGCGGCCGATCTGGCCTGGTCACGAAGTCTGCCGGCTCCTGGCTGTGTGGGGGTCAGGGTTCGAGTCCCCTTAGCTCACCCTTAGCTCCACCGCAGAAAAACACCAACCGCGCCGAGGTAAGAAACAAACGGGCTTTCCGCACCCGCGAACAGGCCTAACCACTAACCCTAAAGTGTCAAGGATTAACCGAAACAACAACGTCAAGCATCAACCGACTCTGAACAGCCCCCACGGCAGAGCCTATTTTTCAAGATCAGTCTCGACGAGTCACCGTTGATTCACCGCTGTAACCGACGGTGAGATGCAGAAGATCCGCGACCTGTCGGACCCGTGGTCGATCAGCAAACACCATGCTTGCGAAGCTGCAGCACGGGTACTTGTCTGTGCACGATGACAGAAATGTCCCACAGAAGCACGGACGACATCGACCCTTGTGTGCGCGTTTACGGGGCGCGGGTCCACAATCTACGGGGTGTCGACGTCGTAGCGCCGCGTGACGCTCTGGTCGCGTTCACCGGGATCTCCGGATCCGGCAAATCGTCGTTGGCCTTCGGGACCATCTATGCCGAGGCCCAGCGCCGTTACTTCGAATCCGTCGCTCCGTACGCCCGTCGCCTGCTTTTGCCAACCGGCGCGCCAAAGGTAGATGACATCGCCGGGCTACCGCCCGCCGTCGCATTGCAGCAGCGCCGGGGTTCGGCGACGTCGCGGTCGACGGTCGGCACCGTCACCACCCTGTCGAACCTGCTGAGGATGCTGTTCTCGCGCGCCGGAACCTACCCGCAGGGGGCCACGGAACGACTGGACTCCGATGCGTTCTCCCCGAACACCGCGGTTGGGGCGTGCCCCGATTGCCACGGGCTGGGGCGAATCCATCGGGTGACCGAAGAGACACTGGTACCAGACCCGTCGCTGACCATCCGTGAAGGCGCAGTTGCCGCATGGCCGGGTGCGTGGCAGGGCCAAAACCTACGCGATATCCTCGTCACGCTGGGGTACGACATCGACAAGCCATGGCGGAAACTTCCTAAGCGTCAACGCAATTGGATTCTGTTCACCGATGAGCAACCAACAGTCGAAATCGATCCGAGCCAGCACCCTGTGCAGGCCGACTATTACTACAACGGCACGTTCTCCAGCGCCGAACGCCACGTCCGCCACACGTTGGCCAACTCCCATAGCGCGATGATGCGTCGCCGCGTACTGCAATTCGTCGACAGCGTCGAGTGCCCAACATGCGGCGGTTCCGGGCTGCGGCCGGAGGCGCTGACGGTGACATTCGCCGGGCGCACCATCGCCGACTACGCGGCGATGACGTTGGACGACCTTGCTGACGCGTTGCGCCCGACGGCTTCGCGGACCGATGCCGCCGCCGCTTACGAGTCAACGAAGTCCGGTGAGCTGACGGAAGTCGCGACCATGATCGCCGCCGATCTTGTCGCACGCTTGCAGGTACTCATAGATCTTGGCCTCGGCTATCTCACGCTTAGTCGCCGCACTCCGACGGTGTCACCCGGCGAACTGCAGCGGTTGCGGCTGGCCACTCAACTGCGCACCGGCTTGTTCGGCGTGCTCTATGTGCTCGACGAGCCGTCGGCTGGACTGCACCCCGCGGACGCCGAACCGCTTCTGGACGTGCTCGATCGCTTACGGCGCGCGGGCAATTCGTTATTCGTGGTCGAGCACGACATGGACGTGGTACGCCGTGCCGATTGGATCGTTGACGTGGGACCTGGGGCGGGGGAGCTTGGCGGGGCGGTGCTTTACAGCGGGCCGGTGCCGGGACTCGCCGAC
>DASQRI010000448.1:0-2088 GCA_035642975.1 Mycobacterium sp. | reverse complement strand
GCGTGGAATTCCTTGAGCGGCAAAAGCGCGACCTCACCGCACAATTGGACGCACTTGTCTCACAGATCAATCCCGCACTACGCGCCGCCTACGGTGTCGGTGCGGACACTGCGGCCCAACTGCTGGTCACCGGTCTGCTGCGGATGCCCGACGCCGCCGTCAGTGGGGCGCTGCGCCTGTCCGGCTCGCGCGGCGGCGAGATCGAATCCTGGTTGCCGCTGGTGCGGTTGGCCGACTAGGAGTCTGCTGAATAAGCGGTGTTTGGGGCGGGGCGTCTCGAAGCCGTCTTGCGGCGTTGTGAAGTCAGACCCTGGGGTCGACAGAAGAGATCGCCCCGCCGTATTGAGGGTGGCACTGGTTGTCGCAACGGCAAGGGTGCGATCGCGCTGGTGTTAGGCGATTGCCCAGGCGGTACCGGTGTGGGTGAGCCCCATCGTTATCATCTGGCGCAGGTTCAGTGCGGCCGCCCGGTGATGCAGCCAGTGATCGTTCTTGGTGGTGCCGCGGTAGCGCACTTTTCGGTTGCCGCGGGTGAGCCAGGCAATCGAGCGCTCCACCATGGGGCGGTGGCGGCGATATTCGGCTTGCCAGTCGGGATCGCGGGCCTGGACCCGAGCGGCGCGCAGTGACTGCTCGTAGATGTGCAGGGTGAGCTTTCGTCCGCGAGCGGCGGTGGTGCACCGAGACGCTAATGGGCATGAGCGGCAGTGTCTTTCGAAAGCGACGCCACCGCTGGGACGGATCGGCGTCGCGTGTCCTGCCGGACATGTCACGATGCGGGTGTCGAAGTCGATGATGAAATCGTCGCTGGTGAATCCGCCGGGCACCGGGGCGCGTAGTGGTAGCGGTTTGATCACCGCGATGTGGCCGGCATTGGCCAGTGCGGCCCGCGCCGCCCCGGTGCCATAGGCCGAATCGGCCAGTACCCGCACCGGGGTGCTCTCGGTGTCCAGTAGAGCCAGCCCGACGATCGCTTCGTGATTATCGGAGCCGCTGGCCTTGGTCAGCGGCCAATCGGTGATGATCCCGGTGTCGGGTTCGATGGCGATGTGCGCTTTGAAGCCGTCCTGGCGGCGGTGCGTTTTATGGGCATGGCGGGCTTCGGGATCCACCGCGGAGATCACCCGATCACCAGCGACCCGCTCGGCGATGCGCCAATGCCCGTCGGTGCCATCGGAACCTTCGACCGGTTCGACGTCCTGGCCGGCGATCAGGGCTAACAACGCCACCGCCTCGGCCGCCCGCGGTCCGAGTTCTTGCTCGGGCAGATGCCCCAGTACCCGGTGGGCGTCACCGACTAGACCATCCACCAGTTGATCCCGAGCGGCTTTGTCGTTCCAGACGATCGCAGGTTTACCTGGATCGTCGTAATCGTGGGCGGTGCAGTGCTGTTCGATCACCTCGGCCGCGGCGGGGACTTCACGGCGGACTCCTCGGATCGCGGCGATCAACTGGGTCACGGTGTCCTGGGTGGCCACCGCATCATCGAGGACGGTGGAATCTATGGCCCGCCGCGTCTTACCCGCCAACACCCCCGTCTGGGCCACCACCGCCTTCACCACGTCGAAGATCCGGTTCGGATGATCTGACGCCGCCAGCCGGCGCCGCCAATAGGTCAACGTCGTCGAGTGAAAAGCTGGCGCCGTGATTGCCAGTCCACACGCCGCTTTCCACCGCAAATCGAAGGTCACCGCATCGACGGTCTCGTTATCCGACAAGCCGTGCAGCGCCTGCAGGGTGATCACCGACGCCATCACCTCAACAGGCACGCTCGGCCGGCCCCGCCGTGACGGAAACAAATCGGCGAACAATTCCTCGGGAAACAACTCGCTGCGATGGGCTGCCAGGAACGCGAACATGCTGTCCGCCTTCAGAAGATGCCCGGCAACGGACTCCGCATCCAACAACTCACGCTGATCATCAGAGCGACCCTGCACCCAACAATCATCCCGAAAACCCCAGGACAACCGCGGCCGCCACGCGGGATTAATTCAGCAGACTCCTAGAGAGCTAGCAGCCCGCGGCATTGATCGTAGCCATCGCCAAACGACCGTCGGCCGCTCGTCGTAGTTGACCTTTCGTAGATGC
>DASQRI010000447.1:0-12116 GCA_035642975.1 Mycobacterium sp. | reverse complement strand
CGCCTGCCGGGCGTAGTCGGCGAACGAACCGGTCGACGGGTTGGCGGTGGCCATCTCCCCGAGCATCCGCATCACGAGAACGACCAGCACCCCGCACATCGCGTAGGTGATGAACGCGCCCGGGCCCGTCTCGCCGATGATGACGCCGGATCCGACGAACAGGCCCGCGCCGATGACACCGCCGAGCGCGATCATGTTGAGCTGCCGTTGCGAGAGCCCGCGACGCAGCGGCGACGCGCCGTCCGTCCGCGTCTCGTTGGTCGGCAGCATCACCGGACGCTAACACCCGTGCGCGCGGTCGCGCTCGATTCAGACCGGTACGGCGCGCAGTGTGACGGGCAGGCTGGGCAGGAAATGCGCGGTGGCAAATGCACGAATGTCCTCGGCATCGACCAACGGTTGACGGGTCGGCAATACCAACACCATCGCGGCGTAGCGCAGAATAGTGTCGGCCAGCTCGTCGATTGCCTCAGCGCCGATTCGCTCAGCGAAGCCGTCCGGGAAGATCACCCGCAGTGCGGCCGCCATCCGTTCGACGGCGGCATCCCAGTGTTGGTAGGCCAATTCGAGCATCAGGCCGGGCTCATCGGCGAGCATCCGGGTCAACACTCGGTGCTGCCGGAACCGCATGATCGACAGCGTGAACGCCTCGACGTAGTAATTCGACTGCGGCCTGCGGCTTTTCAGCTCGTGGGCGATGTCGGCGAAAAGCACCGCGTTTTCCCGGTCGATGACCGCGGCGACCAGTTCGTCGCGTCCGGCGAAGCGCCGGTAGATGGTCGTGCGGCTGACCCCGGCGCGGCGGGCCACGTCGTCGAGTGCGACGCGCCGGAAGCCGTGCTGGCCGAACTCGACGACGGCCGCGTCGAGGATGGCGCGGGTGGCAGCGTCGGCGGGCTCGGCGGGGTTGTCAGCGGGCATAGCCGGCACAGGCAAACCCGTTGTAGCGCAATCGCATCGGAAGATGCTCCCACAGCCAGTTGACTGGCCGTGACCGCCACATCGCGGCGAAACGCTGGTAGCGACGCTCCTGACGGTCGCTCCATGGCAGGCCGAGCAGGGTGCGGGCCCGCGGCGGCAGGCCACCCGTGGTCAGAAACGCAGCGACCGGGTTGAACACCGGCGCGACCACACGCCACGCCAGCCGCGGCACCCCCTTGGGGCGCGGGAACCCTTTAGTCACATATCCGACGCCGTATTTGGCGGTCGGGTGCGCGACCATCACGCGCTCGAGCATGTGGTCCCAGTACCGCTCGAACTCGTCGTAGTCGGCCGGCATCGGCCGCTCGCTGACACCGTAACGGCGATACCAGGTCTTCGACTCGAGGTAGATCTGCTGCTTCTCCTCGTCGCTGAGATGCTTGACGAAGGTGTCGGCGAAGTACAGCACCTGTTCGACGAACGTCGCATGTGCCCAGAAATAGGTGTCGGGATCCAGCGCGTGATACCGCTCGCCGGTCGGCATTTCACCCTTGATCTGGTGATGGAAATCACGCACCTGCTGGCCGGTGTTGTCGTCGTCGGCGCCGTAGACGGTCATGAAGATCGGCGGCAGCGAGCGCTTGACCCGCGCCGCGGTGTCGCTGAAGAACACCGAATGATCCAGCACGCCTTGGCCGAGCTCGGCGAGCATGTTCTGCAGGACTGCGGGCCGCGGGCCGATTAGAAACATTCGGTTATCGCCGAAGTAGCGCCACACCAACGACTGCGGCCCCAGCGGTAGGGCGTCGATAGCCGTTGCGGACGGCTCGGTCAGCTCGGTCATATGGGACAGTGTTACATATTTCGCACTTTGTACCAAGTGCGGGCCGCCCCGCTGGTCGCCAGCATCACCGCGGGGCGATGTTGCCGGACTGTTGTCGGACCGTTGCCGCTCAGCGCCCGTTGGCTTGGCACGATTCGCAGGTGCATGCCATGACCCATCGGACGAACCGCCGGACCGCGCTGCGCCTGGGCGTCACCGGTGCCGGTGCCGCGGGTCTGTGGGCGCTGGGCGCGCTGCCCGATGCGAGCCGGGCAGCGCCCGCTCCGCTGAGCAGTCCGCTGCCCACCCGCGAGGAGGGCTCATTCATCTCCGCCGCGCGCGGCGGAAAGAACACCAGGTGGATCATCGCGCGGCCGCCGGGCGCGACCGGCCCGTTGCGCACGGTGATCGCGCTGCACGGGCTGGACAGCGACGCCGCCACGGTGATGGGCCTCGGGGTCGAGGACGCCCTGGCCAAACTGGCCGCCACGGGCAAACCGTCGATCGCGGTGGTGGCCGTCGACGGCGGCAATGGCTACTGGCGGCCGCGGGCCTCCGGCGAAGACGCCGGCGCGATGGTGCTCAACGAGCTGATCCCGATGCTTGCCGGCAAGGGTCTCGACACGTCGCGAGTGGCGTTCATGGGCTGGTCGATGGGCGGGTACGGGGCAATGCGGCTGGGCTCACGGCTGGGCGCGGCCCGGACCTTCGCGATCTGCGCGATCAGTCCCGCGCTGTACCTGACGTATTGGGGAGCGCCGCAGGATGCCTTCGACGGTCTCGACGACTTCCGGAAGAACTCCACGGTGAACGGCGCCGAGCTGACGTCGGTTCCGCTGCGGGTGGACTGCGGGACGGGCGACGGCTTCTACATGGCCACCCGGGAATTCGTCGGCCAGCTGCCCAGGCAGCCGGCCGGCGGGTTCTACCCGGGCGGCCACGACGCGGACTTCTGGCGCCAGCACGTGCCCGACGAGCTGGCCTGGTTGGCGTCCTAAGGCTGTTCATCGGCGGTGGCGCGGCCCGCTCGTCGCAGCCGGGCCACTCCGACCACCGCCAGCATTCCGGCGGCCGTCGCCAACAACAGGGTCAACAGCAGTAGCGGCGGGTCATAGACCACCGATGTGGTGACCGGCTGGCCGGTGGCGACGGGTGCGTCGGCCACGGTGGAGCGCACCGCCGACCAGCTGATCGCGCAGCCCGCCACCGCGGCGCAGGCCAGAACGAGCTCGAAGACGGCGCGAAAGCGGGCCATCACCAGCGTGATCCGGCGTCTGGACCCTCTAGGCCATCGTCGTCCGGCGAATCGGGCGGTCCGACGCGCTCCTCGACCAGCGGGGTCAGCAGGTTGCGCAGATGACGGTGCCGACGCGCCCACGCTTGCGCGGTACGGCCGTTGGTGAGCCGCAGACCGATGCCGACCCGGCCCTTGGGCACCCCGACCAACTCGCCGAGTGCGCGGGCGGACTGCCAGCGCTCCAGCTCCTTTTTCGATGCCAGCGGATGGTTGGCTTCTGGGTAGACCTTGACGATCTCGGCCACCCGGATGGTTTCGGTGCCCTGGCGCAGCGTCTTGGTGGTGAGTACAACCGAGGTGTGGATGCGCGCGGCCTTGACCTGGAGAGCGATGAAACCGCTCATCACCACCAGGAAGAACAGCGGGACCGTAAGCTGCCAGCCGAGGCCGTTGGACTTCTCGATCCACAGCATGGCCCCGGCCGCTGCCGGGCCGGCCAGCACCCAATACCAGCTGGCACCCACCTCACGAAAGAGCGGTGCGGCGTCGGTATCGGTGCCTGCAGTCACGACAGACATCATCCCCTGCGGTGTCAGGCGCCAAACCAGCTGGGGTCACCGGCGCCGGCCGATCTCACCTGGTGAAGTAGGCGTGCGCATCGCTGCGGTGCAACAAGAACATCCCACCGGCGATCAGCACCGATCCGGTGATGCCGGCGACGCCGCAGACCACGGCGAACATCGGTGGCCAGGTCACCGTGAACAGCCGGCTGGCGACATAGACGACGGTGGCGATGCCCCCGCCGGTCAACGTGGTGCGGGCCCAGCGGTAACCCGCCCGCATCAGGATCAGGAAGGTCACCACGATCGCGCACAGCACCGCGGTGAAAAGCCCCGACGCGGCGTACAGCAGCGCCGATCCGCGGCCGCTGGACGACCCCACCACGTCCGCGACGTAGCCGACCACCATCAGCGGCAAGGCAACCAGCCACAACCAAAAGCCGGTGTCGACGTCGACCGGCCGGGAGGTTGGCGGCTGCGGCCCGCTGGGCGGCCCCGGCGGAACGGGACCCGTCACGACAACCAGTCGGCCGCGGCGGCGGCCCAATAGGTCAGCACGATGTCCGCGCCGGCGCGCCGGATGCTGGTCAACGACTCGAGTGCCGCGGCGCGCTCGTCGATCCACCCGTTGGCCGCAGCGGCGGAGATCATCGCGTACTCCCCCGACACCTGATAGGCGGCCACCGGCACCGGCGAAATCTGCGCGGCGGCCGCCAGGACGTCGAGGTAGCTCATCGCGGGTTTGACCATCACGATGTCGGCGCCCTCGTCGAGGTCCAGTTGCACTTCGCGCAACGCCTCGCGGGCGTTGCCCGGCTCCTGCTGGTAGGTGCGCCGGTCGCCGGACAGGCTTGAGCTCACCGCCTCTCGGAACGGGCCGTAGAAGGCCGACGCGAACTTGGCTGCATAGGCCAGGATCACCACGTCACCGTGACCGGCGGCGTCCAAGCCGTCGCGGATCGCGCCCACCTGGCCGTCCATCATCCCGCTCGGGCCGACCACGTGTGCACCTGAATCAGCCTGTGCCACAGCCACTTCCACATATCTGCTCAGGGTGGCGTCGTTGTCGACCCGGCCGCGCTCGTCCAGCACCCCGCAGTGCCCGTGGTCGGTGAATTCGTCCAGGCAGGTGTCAGCCATCAGCACGGTGGCATCGCCGAGATCCTTGGCCAGATCACGCAATGCGACATTGAGGATGCCGTCGGGATCCGAGCCCGCCGAGCCGGCCGCGTCCTTGTCCCGCTCGCGGGGCACACCGAAGAGCATCAACCCGCCCACCCCGGCGGCCACCGCGTCGGCGGCGGCAGCGCGCAGCGAGTCGCGGGTATGCTGCACCACGCCCGGCATCGAAGCGATCGGCTGCGGCTCGTCGATGCCGTCGGCGACGAACATCGGCAGCACCAGATGCCTTGGCTCCAGCGAGGTTTGCGCCACCAACCGGCGCATCGCCGGCGTCGAGCGAAGCCGACGCGGGCGCTGCCGGGGGAATGCGCTCATGCGTGGCGACCCGCTGCGCCCGGCTTCGCCCTATGGTGGCGGCCCGCTTCGCGCGGCTTCGCCGCGCTTGCGACCGCCACGGCCGCGCTGGCGATCGCCCCGGCCATTACCGCCTGCGGCTCTTCTTACGCGGCGGCGGCAGCGCGCCCTCGGCGCGTAGCCGGGCGGCGTGCTCGGCCAGCGCCTCGATCAGCGGGCCCACCGCGGCGGTTTCGGGTTGCACATCGACCCGCAAGCCGAATTCGGCTGCCGTCTCAGCGGTTTTGGGACCGATACAGGCGACGATGGTGCGCGCATGCGGCTTGCCGGCGATGCCGACCAGGTTGCGCACCGTCGAGCTGGAGGTGAAGCACACCGCGTCGAAACCACCGGTCTTGATCATCTCGCGGGTGGCCGCCGGCGGCGGGGCCGCCCGCACGGTCCGGTAGGCGGTGACGTCCTCGATCTCCCAGCCGCGTTCGCGCAGGCCCTCCGCCAGCGTTTCGGTGGCGATGTCGGCACGCGGCAGCAGCACCCGGTTCACCGGGTCGAAAATGCTGTCGTAGGGCGGGAATTCGTCGAGCAGACCCAGCGACGACTGCTCACCGGAGGGCACCAGCTCGGGGCTGATCCCGAACGCGCGCACCCGGTCGGCGGTCGATTCGCCGACGCAGGCGATCTTCACCCCGGAGAACGCGCGAGCGTCAAGACCGAACTCGCCGAACTTCTCCCACACCGCGCGTACCGCATTGGTGGAGGTGAAAACCACCCATTGGTAGCGGCCGTCGACCAGACCCTTGACCGCGCGCTCCATCTGCGCGGGGCTGCGCGGCGGCTCGACGGCGATGGTCGGCACCTCGATCGGCAACGCGCCGTGCGCGGTCAGCCGCTCGCTCATCTCGCCGGCCTGATCCTTGGTGCGCGGCACCAGCACGGTCCAGCCGTACAGTGCGCGGCTCTCCCACCAGTTCAGCTTGGCCCGGTTGTGCACCGTCTTGCCGATCGTCACCACCACCGGCGACGGTGTGGTGGGGTCGGCGCCCAGCAGCACGCTCGACTCGGTCAGCCCGCCCAGCGTGGATTCCACCGAGCGCTGCGCACAGGTGGTGCCCGATGACGTCACCACGCACGGGGTCGTGTCGGAGAGCCCGTATTCGATCAGCGTGCGTGCCGCCTCGGCGACATGCGAGGAGGTGGCCTGCAAGATCAGCGGGCCCGGCCCGGCGGCCAAAGCGCCCCAATCCACATTTGGGTCGCGCACGTCGGCAACGGTGTGCGACGAGCCCAGCGGCAGCCCGGCATAGGTCGGCACCGCATCGGTGGCGGCCAGTCCAGGCACGATCTCGAAGTGCAGGTGCGTGCGGGCCACGGCGTTCACCTCGGTGATCACCGCGTCCACCGACAGCGGATCACCGGAAACCAGCCGCACCACGTCGGCGCCGGTACGGGCCTCGGCCACCAACGTCTTGGCCACCTCGGCCGGATCACCCAACGCCGGCCGGATGTCGGGTCCCACCGACACCACGGCCACCGGCTGGTCATCGGTGCCGGCCCCCAGCGAACCGTCAGCCCCCTCCGTGGCTCCGGTTTCCGACGGCGCAGCCGGCTCGGCCGGCGCGGGCCCGGACACCGGCGGCAATTCCTTGCCGATCAAGGCCAGCACCGCCTGGGGCACGTCGGGGTCGATGAACACCAGGGGGGCATTCGCCAGCACCGCCGCGGCCCGCGTCGTCAGCAGAGCCGGGTCGCCAGGACCCGAGCCCACGAACATGATGCGGCCGGGCCTCGGCTTACGCCCTCGCGTCGTCATGTGTCCTCCCACCTCAACTTTCGCGCGCGGCTCAAGACCGCGCACCCGACATGACTTCCCGTGCCCCCAATTCGAACAGCTCGGCGGCCACCGAGAGCCCCAGCTCTCGTGCCCGATCCGGACTGCCGATACCGGACGCGCGGATCACGTCGGATCCGTCCAGTGCCGCCACGCAACTGCGCAGCGACAGCTCCTCGAAGACGCGGCCGTCCTCGTCGATGGACTCGACGACCTCAGCGATCGCCCCCACCGGCGCGGAGCAACCCGCCTCCAGTTCGGCGAGCAGGGCACGCTCGGCGGTGACGGCCGCGCGGGTGTCGGCATCGTCGAGCTCGGCCAGCAGTGCCGCCAGTCGGGAATCCCCGGCGCGGCACTCGACGGCGAGCGCTCCTTGAGCCGGCGCCGGCAACATCTGTACCGGCTCCAACGTCTCGGTGACGTCGTCGAGGCGCCCCAGCCGGGCCAGACCCGCCCGGGCCACCACGATGGCGTCCAAATCACCGCTGCTTACCCTGTTCAACCTGGTGTCTAGGTTGCCTCGTAGGGGGCGAATTTCCAAACCGAGACCCAGTGCTCTAAGCTGTGCCGCCCGCCGGGGCGACGAAGTGCCCACTATTGCGCCGGCCGGCAGCTCTCCCAGCACCAATCCGTCGCGGGCCACCAGCGCGTCGCGGGCGTCCTCCCGGCGCGGGATGGCGGCGATCACGAACCGCGGATCGTCGGCGGTGGGTAAGTCCTTGTACGAGTGCACCGCCATATCGACGCGGCCTTCATCGATGGCTTCCCGCAAGGCGGCGGTGAAGACCCCAATCCCGATGTCGGCGATCGGTTCGGAGGACTTATCGCCCTCGGTGCTGATGATCACCAGTTCGGCCTGATGACCGTTAGCGTGCAGGGCATCGCGGATGCCACCGGCTTGGGTGGTGGCGAGCAAGCTACCCCGAGTACCTATCCGGATCACGTCGGTCAAGCGACTACTCAGTGGAATCGGTTGGCACAGCTGGCAATTCGCCGGCGGTGGCGACGGCGTCGACAGCGGTCTGGTCGAGCTCGAACAGCTCACGAAGCGCCTCGGCGTAAGTGTCGCCGCCGGGGGCGCTGGCCAGTTGTTTGATGCGGACAGTAGGTGCATGCAGCAGCTTGTCCACCACTCGCCGCACAGTGCGGGCCACCTCGTCGCGGTGGGTGGCTTCCAGTTCGGGCAGCCGGTGGTCCAGGCGCAGCAGCTCGGCCTCGACGACGTCAGCGGCCCGTTGGCGCAGCGCGGTCACCGTCGGAGTGACCTCGGCCATCCGCTGTCCGGCCAGGTAGGTGGCGACTTCGGCAGCGACGAGGTGGCGGGCGGCTTCGGCGTCGGCCGCTGCGGCCCGGGCCGACGGTTCGCGCTGCACGCGATCCATGTCGACTACCCAGACGCCCGGCAGGCCGGCCACCGCCGGGTCGACGTCACGTGGCATGCCCAGATCGCAGATCACCAGCGGGTGGTCGCCTTCGTCGCGACGAGTGGCGGCCAGGGCGTTGTGCACGTCGGCCAGCGACACCACCGGTCGCACGGCCCCGGTGCAGCTGACCACCACGTCCGCGTCGGCCAGTGCCGAGGCCAGCCGGTCGAGGCTCAACGCTTCGGCGGCGGCGCCGGATTCGCGGATCTTGCGGGCCAGTCGCTGCGCACGGGGCAGCGACCGGTTGACGACGTGGACGTTCCGGATGCCGGCGCGGGTCAGGTGCGCCGCGGACAGGGCGCCCATCGCGCCGGCGCCGACCACCACCGCGGTCTTGCCTTTCAGCCCGCCGAGCTTGGTTTCGGCCATGCCCAGTGCGACGGAGACCACCGACGCGCCTGCGGCGTCGATCCCGGTCTCGGAGTGCACGCGTTTGCCGACGGCCAGGGCACGCTGGGCCAGCTCGTGCAGGACCCGGCCGACGGTGCGGTTGGCCTCGGCGGCGGCGTAGGCGCGGCGCACCTGGCCGAGCACCTGCTGCTCGCCGACCACTGCCGAGTCCAGGCCGCTGGCCACCGCGAACAGATGCTCGACGGCGGCCTCGCTGTAGCGGACGTAGGCGTATTTGGTGAGATCGCCCAGCGACATCCCGGATTGCTCGGCAAGCACCTGACCGATGGCCGACAGCCCGCCGTGGAAGGCGTCGACCACGGCGTAGACCTCGACGCGGTTGCAGGTGGAGAGCACCATGGCCTCAGTCACCAGCGGCGACTGCATCAGCCGGTCGACGATCTTGACTTGCTCGGATTCGTCGCTGCTGAGCTGTTCCAGAACGGAGACGGGCGCGCTGCGGTGCGACACACCGAAGAGCAGGACGCTCACGGCTGAATCACCTGGCCTGCTCCCTTGCTAACACCGGTGAAAGAACTGCGCTCCACGGTAGACGGTTACCTGGTGGGCCACCAAATTTACGCCGAGGTCACCTGCTGCGCCCGGCGACGATGCGCTCGGTGCAACCGCCCGAGGAGGAGCCGGGCATTCGGGTCAGGCAAGGTCTTTGCGCAGCCGGGGCTCGTCGACCTCCCAGTAGCTGTGCTCGCGGCCGTCGAGCAGGACCACCGGCAACCGGTCACCGAACTCGGCGCGCAGGCCGCTGTCACCCGCTGCCGCGGCTTGGTCGACGTCGGTGGTCGACAAGTCGAAGTCCAGTTCGGCGGCGAGTTGTTTCAGTTGCGCGTGCACCCGATCGCAGATCGAACAGCCGGCGCGGGTCAGCAACTGCACCTGTGGGCGGCTCATCGCCCCAGTGTGGCAGGGTCCGCAGCGGCGTGTTCCTGATGCCAGAGTGAATTGTGCCGGGTGCGGCCGGTGGTTACGTTTGTCGCTATGAGTGAGCGCGAGACGCTGCGGGCTGACCCGGAGGTAATGGCGGGTTTCTCACAGGCGTTGTCGGGCGCTGCAAAAGACCTGCAGGCCAGGCTCATTGAGCTCGATGGTCAAGTCCGCGAGATGCTATCCGGCTGGCAGGGTGGAGCCGGCGGCGCCTATGGCCAGGCGTGGGAGCTGTGGCATCGCGGAGCCGCTGAGGTGCAACAAGGTCTGTCGATCTTGGCAAAGGCGGTCGGTGAAGTCGGCGTCGCCTACCAAGGGCGAGAGTCATCGTCGGCCGCGGCGCTGCGGAGTGTCATTGATGACTGATGCGTTCAGCGTGAATCCAGAGGCGCTGGCCGATGCGGTACAGCGGATGCGCGAGTTCGAGCAGCACGTCGAGAACATGGTCGGCGAAATCGATTCGCTGGTGAGCAATCTGCACGTGACGTGGTCAGGGCAGGCCGCGACCGCCCATGCCGAGGCGCACAAGCATTGGTCCCGCGGTGAGGCGATGATGCGGGAAGCGTTGGCGCAGTTGAAGACTGCGGGCACCGCAGCGCATCACAACTACACCGGCGCGATGGGGACGAATCAGACCATGTGGTCCTGAGCTGATGGCGCCGCTTACGGTTGACCCGGCGGCACTGGACGGCGCCGGCGCCGCGACAATCTCAGCCGGCCAGGGTCTCGGGCCAGTGATCTCGACATTGACCAGTGCGCTTAGCGGATGTAGCGGGATGGCCGGTGACGATCCGGCCGGCGCGGCCTTCGGTCGCAGCTACGACAGCTCGTCGTCCAAGCTGCTCGAGGCGATGGCGACCACGCGAAACGGGTTGTGCCGTCTGGGTGACGGCGTGCGAATGTCGGCGCATAACTATTCGGTCGCCGAGGCGATGTCGAATCTCTCCGGGCATGGCGAACCCCTTCCCGTGCCACCGCCGACGGGGCCTGTGTCGGCGGGTTCGGCGCCGTCGGCCGTGGGAGACAGCACAGGCGCTCCGGCCGGCTGGGGCTGGGTGGCTCCCTTCATCGGGATGATCTGGCCCACCGGTGATTCGGCGAAGTTGCGGGCTGCGGCAGCGGCGTGGCTTAGCGCCGGCACGAATTTTGAGGTCACCGAAATACAGGGCGTTGCAGGGCCGATGGGCACGATCGGCGCCCAGCAGATACCCGAAATTCCTGCCATCACAACAGCATTCGGTGATGCGGTCCGCAGCGCTTCGGGGATCTTGCAGCAATGCGTGTCGATCGCGACACAGCTCGGTGCGTATGCCACCAAGATCGACACGGTCCATGCCGCGATCCTGGATCTGTTGTCCCGGATCTGCGATCCGACGACCGGGCTGAAAGAAGTCGTGGAGTTCCTGACCGATCAAGACGAAGACGAAATCAAGAAGATCGCCAACGATATTCGCACGATCGTCAACAACTTCACCGCTGAAGTCAAAGCGCTCTGCCAAGAAATCGCGACTCTCGTCTCTGAGGCGGAGACGATCATCACCACCATGGGCCGCTATGCGGAGAAGGAGTGGGACCAGTTCCTGCACCACACCGCAGTCGGCCGCGCCCTCGACCAGGTAGGCCAGTTCGGCAAGGGTGTCGCTGAAGAGGCGGGCGGGCTCATCAAAGATGGCTGGGACTACGGAGCGATACGACCCTTCTTCGACCCTAAAGGCTCGTACGACTCCTGGTCACAACTGATCAACGGGATGGCTCCACTGGTCGGTCTGGGTGGCGATCATGCGCCCGGGGTCGCACAGGCGTGGAAAGACCTGGGTAAGAATGCTGTCCACTGGGACGAGTGGAAGACCAACCCCGCGGAGGCCGCCGGGAAAAGCACCTTCGACATCGCGTCGCTCTTTGTTCCTGGTGGAGGTGAAGCAGCGGCGGCCAGCAAGGGTGCGCGGGCCGCCGTCGACGGGGCGGAAGCGGCAGCCAAGACGGCTCCGAAGGAGGCCGCGGCGGCGCGGGCACTCGAGGATGTACCGAAATCCGCCCCTCACGCACCGGAACCGCACGCACCGCCGCACGAAAAACCGCCACCGCCGCACGAAGATCCGACACCGCCTCACGATGGGCCGACACCGCCTCACGAGCCGCCCGGCGGACGCCCAGAGCCGGCCCTGCAACCTGAACGCGCGGAACATCACGGCCCAGCCGAATCCAAGGCGCCTTCAGCCGACAGGCCATCAGCCGAGGGGGCGCCGAAGTCACCCGTCGAGCCCGCTTCACCAGGGCACGGCCCCCCGCCACCCCCTCCGCCCCCGCCACCACATCCGATGTGGCAAGGTCCACCAGGCGAAGGCACCCCACCACCGGCGATGCCAGCCGAGGCTCAACCATGGTCGGGGACTCCATCGGGCGAAGGACACCCACCAGCAGCAGAGCCACCCCAACCCGCGGCGACAACCCCATCCGGCGAAGGACACCCACCAGCAGCAGAGCCACCCCAACCCGCGGCGACAACGCCATCCGG